>CALWEB010000109.1 GCA_944376955.1 uncultured Agathobaculum sp.
TGGACGCGGCGACCTACGCCATCGACAAGCTGTACTCCTACCGTGTGCCGGACGAGCTGCGGGAACAGGTGCAAATCGGCACCCGTGTTCTCGTGCCGTTCGGCTTTGGCAATAAACGGGCGGAAGCAGTGGTACTGGCGTTCCGGGAGGATGCCGGTGGGCATAAGCTTAAGCCGGTGATCGAAGTGCTGGACGATACGCCGATTTTGACCGCGCAGCAGCTCAAACTCGCCGCGTGGATGCGGGAGCGGCTGTACTGCACGTTTTTCGACTGTGTGCATGTTATGCTGCCTGCGGGACTGTGGTTCAAGCGGAACGAGACCTATACCCTCGCCCCGGGCGCCGACCTTGCTGATTTGCAGCAGCGGGAGGGGGATGCCGGGCGCGTGATGCAGCTGTTTGATCAGCCGGGGCAGACACTCGCGGTATCCGATATCCGGCAGCGGCTGGGCGGGAAAAGCGTCACCCGTGTGCTGGATGCACTGACCGGTGAGGGTGTGCTGGTGTATCACAGCAATACCGTGCAAAAATCCGGCGATAAGACCGAGAAAATGCTCGCGCTTGACATGGAGGCGGGCGAGGCAATGGCGCGCATCGGTCGCCGCAGCCCCGCACGGATGGATGTGGTCTCGGTGCTGGCTGACGGCGGCTGGATGAGCCAGAAAGAGCTGGTTTATATGACCGGCGTCTCGGACGCAGCGCTGCGCGATATGGTGAAAAAAGGGATGCTGCGCGCGCGGCAGGAGGAACGATTGCGCACACCGGACTTTTCCGAGGTGCCGCCCGCACCGCCCCCGGTGCTCAGCGCGGCGCAGCAGCAAGCCTACGACGGCCTGGCCGCCCTGATGGACGAGGATGCGCCGCGTGCAGCGCTGCTGTTTGGAGTGACCGGCAGCGGCAAAACGCAGGTGTACCTTAAACTGATCGCGCACGCGCTCGAGCAAGGAAAGAGTGCCATCGTTTTGGTGCCTGAGATCGGCCTGACGCCGCAGGTGATGCGGCAGTTTGCCGCGCAATTTGGCGACACGGTCGCTGTGCTGCATTCCGCGCTGTCAGCCGGGGAACGGTATGACAGCTTCAAAAAGATCAAATCCGGCCGCGCGCGCGTCGTCATCGGCACGCGTTCGGCAGTGTTTGCGCCGGTCGAGCGCCTTGGGGTGCTTATTCTCGACGAGGAGCAGGACGGCGCGTATCAATCCGAGCAGTCCCCACGCTACCATGCGCGCGACGTGGCGAAATACCGTGCCGCGCACGAAAACGCGCTGCTGGTGCTCGGCTCTGCAACCCCTTCGGTCGAGACGTATTACGGGGCCAAACAGGGCAAATATCCGGTGTTTGCGCTCACCGAGCGCTTTTTGGGCACCAGCCTGCCCGAGGTGCAGATCGCAGACCTGCGCGGACAGACGCGCGAGGGGCGTAGCGGTGTGATCGGGCAGCAGCTGGAAAGTGAGCTGATCGACACACTGAACAAGGGGAAACAGGCGATCTTGTTCCTCAACCGGCGTGGCAACAGCCGCGTGATCGGCTGTGCGCTGTGCGGCTGGGTGCCCGAATGCCCGTCCTGTTCGACCAGCATGACCTATCACTCGGCGTCTGGTCGCGCGATGTGCCACTATTGCGGCGCATCGGTCAAGATCACGGGCACCTGCCCGGTCTGCGGGGGCACCAGCCTGTTTACCGAAACGCCCGGCACGCAGAAGGTCGAACAGGAACTGCACGAAAAATTCCCGTCCGCACGTGTGCTGCGTATGGACGCGGACACCATGGCCACCAAGGGTGCGCATGAAAAGCTGCTGTCGCAGTTCGCCAAGGGCGGCGCGGACATCCTGCTTGGCACCCAGATGGTGACCAAGGGGCTGGATTTCGAGAATGTCACGCTCGTGGGTGTGCTGGACGCCGACCAAAGCCTGTATGCGCAGGACTACCGCGCGCGTGAGCGCACCTTTTCGCTCATCACACAGGTGGTTGGGCGCGCGGGGCGGCGGTTTGACACGGGCAAGGCGGTGATCCAGACGTACAGCCCGGCGCATCCGGTCATTCTGACGGCTGCGCGGCAGGATTACGAAGCGTTTTTTGAGCGCGAGATGGAAACGCGGCAGGCGCTGCAGTGTCCGCCGGTCTGCGACCTGACCGTGCTGACCGCGGTGGGCGAGGTCGAGCAGCAGGTGCTGGCGAGCCTGCTTGCGCTCAAAACCCGGCTGCAAAGCCTGATGGAAGGCCAGTATGCGGACGTGAAAGCGCCCGTGCTCGGCCCGGCGGCGGCGCAGGTGGTCAAGGTGATGGGGCGATACCGCTACCATCTGACCATGCGGGCGCACAATACCGCACGCTGGCGGTCGCTGATTGCCGGCGTGCTGCGGGAGTTTGCGCTGGACAGCAAGAACCGCGGAATTACTTTATTTTCGGATGCCAATCCTGATTTATAAGGCGTGGGAGAGATATGGAAGGACAATTTGTGATCCGGCGGGCGGCGGCAGGCGATGCGGCTGCACTGCTGGAGATTTACCGGCCGTTTATTACAGATACGGTCGTTACATTTGAATACACAGTGCCAACGGCGGAGGAATTTGCCGCGCGCATCACGGACACGCTGACCGACTTTCCCTATCTTGTCTGTGAGCGGGACGGCGTGCCGGTCGGCTATGCGTATGCACACCATATCCGCGAGCGCGCGGCCTACGACTGGGCAGTGGAGCTGTCGATCTACCTGGTGCCTGCGGCGCAGGGGCAGGGCATCGGCACGGTGCTATATCGGTGCCTGATCGACCTGTTGGAGCGACAGAATGTACGTATTCTATACGGCTGCGTCACGCTGCCGAACGAAGGCAGCCGCCGCCTGCACGAAAAGCTGGGCTTTGTACTCACGGGCGTGTGGCACGGTTCGGGCTGGAAGTTCGATGGCTGGCACGACGTGGGCTGGTTTGAAAAACGGTTGGGCGGTGATGCACCCGCGCAGCCGGTTGTGCCGTTTGCGGCACTGGAAGAAGAAAAAATACAGGAATGTTTGCGCCGGTATACGGCAATGCTGAATGATGGAGGACTGAACTGACATGGCACTTCGTAAAATCCTGACACAGGGCGATGAGCAGCTTTTGAAGCACAGCCGCAAGGTGGAAAAATTCGACGCGCGTCTGCATACCCTGCTGGACGACATGCGTGAGACGCTCGAAAACTCGGGCGGCGTGGGGCTTGCCGCACCGCAGGTCGGCGTATTGCGCCGCGTGGTCGTGCTGCTGGACGTCAACACCGAGCCGGAGGAGATGGTCGAACTGATCAACCCTGAGGTGATCGAGACGCGCGGCGCAGAGCGCGTGGTCGAGGGCTGCCTGTCCGTGCCGGGCGTATACGGTTACGTCACCCGTCCGACGTGGGCGAAAATCCGTGCGCAGGATCGGGACGGCAACTGGTTTGAGCGCGAGGGCGAAGGCATTGTCGCGCAGTGCTTCTGCCACGAGACCGAGCATCTCGATGGACACCTGTTCACGGAAAAGGTCGAGGAGTATGTCGATCCCGAAGACCTCGAGCGGGATGATGAGGGCGACGCGGAATGAGGATTGTCTTTATGGGCACGCCGGATTTCGCCGTGCCGAGTTTGCAGGCGCTGATTGACGCAGGGCATGAGGTGTGTGCGGTGTATACCCAGCCCGACAAGCCGCAGGGCCGCAAGCAGGTGCTAACGCCGCCGCCGGTGAAAACGCTGGCGCTGGAGCACAACATTCCGGTTTATCAGCCGCAGACGCTCAAAAACGAGGACGCACAGGCCCAGCTGCGTGCGCTCGCGCCAGAAGTGATCATCGTCGTGGCGTACGGAAAACTGCTGCCGAGGGCGGTGCTCGACATCCCGCCGCGCGGGTGCATCAACGTACACGGCTCTCTGCTGCCGCGCTGGCGCGGTGCCGCGCCCATCCAGTGGTCGGTGATCGCGGGGGATAAAAAGGCGGGCGTGACGACCATGCAGATGGCCGAGGGGCTGGACACCGGCGATATGCTGCTGACATATGAAACCGAAGTCGGCGCGCGGGAGACCGCAGGCGAACTGTTTGACCGGCTTGCGCAGGCGGGGGCGGAACTTCTGGTGCGCACGCTCGTCCAACTGGATACGATCACACCCACCCCACAGGACGACAGCCAAAGCTGCTACGCGCATATGCTGGATAAGCAGATGGCGGTGATCGACTGGTCGAAGTCCGCGCACGAGATCGACTGCTTGATCCGCGGGCTCAACCCGTGGCCGGTCGCGCTGACCACGCTTCACGGCGCGCGGCTCAAAGTTTATCCCGCGCAGCCGGTGGATGGCAAGGGGCAGCCGGGCGAAGTGCTGGTGGGCGATGCGAAAAAGGGGCTTGTGGTTGCGTGCGGCGCGGGGGCGCTGGCGCTCGAAGAGATTCAGCTGGTCGGTGGCAAGCGCATGAAGAGCGCAGATTTTCTGCGCGGCCATGCGGTGGAGAAAGGAACCGTTTTAGGCGAATCAAAGGAGTAAACTATGCCTTATTTTGGTTATTACGGCATCGACATGTATTATATCGTGCTGGTTGTTCCGTGTATCATTCTTGCCTTTTGGGCGCAGAGCAAGGTTAAAAGTACGTTTGGCCGGTACTCGCAGGTGCTTAACCGCCGCGGCATGAGCGGCGCGCAGGCTGCGGATGCCGTGCTGCGGGCGAACGGCGTGACCGGTGTGCGTATTGAGCGCGTGTCCGGCAGGCTCACCGACCATTTTGACCCGCGCGCGAACGTCATCCGGTTGTCGGATGCGGTGTATGACTCGACTTCGGTCGCGTCGGTCGGCGTGGCCGCGCATGAGGCGGGACACGCGGTACAGCACGCGGTCGGCTATTTCCCGATCCGGTTACGTTCGGCCATCATCCCGCTCACACAGTTCGGTTCGATGGCGGCGTTCCCGCTCATTCTGCTCGGTATTTTGTTCAATTCCGAGTCGTTTATCAACATCGGCATCCTCGCGTTTGCGCTTTCAACCGTGTTCCAGCTGGTGACCCTGCCGGTCGAACTGGACGCATCACGCCGTGCGCTGGCAGCCATCCGGGAGCGCAACCTGCTGTATGAAGACGAATACCCGATGGCGAAAAAGACGCTGACCGCGGCTGCAATGACTTATGTCGCGGCGCTGGCCGTATCGCTCGCTCAGCTGCTGCGACTGCTGCTGATTTTTGGAGGACGGAGACGAGATGACTGACAAATGCCCGCGCACAGCGCGCGAAGCTGCAGCTTTTGCGTTGTTCGCGATGGAGGAGGACGGCGCGTGGTCGGACGGTGCGCTGCACCAGTGTCTAGCCCGCGCTGCACTGGAAAGCCGCGACGCGGCGCTGGCCTCCCGGCTGGTGTACGGCACGGTGCAGAACGAAACGCTGCTCGACTGGTACCTGCGGCATTTTTCCAGCGTGCGGCTGAAAAAGATTGCGCCGCGCGTGCGCATCTGCCTTCGCATGGGGCTGTATCAGCTGATTTTGATGGACAAAATCCCATCGCACGCCGCGGTTGCGGAGACGGTGGAACTGGTGCGGCGGTATTGCCGCGCGGACGGGCGCAAGGTTTCGTTTGCCAACGCCGTGCTGCGGCACGCAGCGGATGCCGTAGCAAACGGCAGCCTGCCCGTGCTGGATTGCCCGGATAAGGAAAGCTACTATGCGCTCAAATACAGTCACCCCGAATGGCTGGTGCGGCTGTGGTCGGTGCAGTTCGGACAGAAAATGGCTGAAAAACTGTGTCAGGCGGATAACGCGGACACGCCGGTGTCCGTGCGCGTGAATTTACGCAAAACCACGTCCGAGGCCGCGCGCACGGCGCTCGAAAGTGCGGGTATGACCGTGCAGCAGCATCCGGCATTTGACGATATCCTGCTTTGCACCGGCGGCGATGTTGCGGCAACGCCCGCCTTTCAAGCGGGCGAAATCACCGTGCAGGACGCGGCGAGCGCACTCGCGGCGGCGGTGGCCGCCCCAAAACCGGGCGACACGGTACTCGACTGCTGCGCCGCGCCCGGCGGCAAGAGTTTTGCCATGGCCGGACGGATGCAGGGGCGCGGCAGCGTGACTTCGTGCGATATTTATGAACATAAGCTCGCCCGCATCCGGGAGGGGGCGGAGCGGCTGGGGCTGACGAACATCCGCACCGCCTTGCAGGACGCATCCGCGCCGCGGGAGGAATGGATAAACACGGCGGACGTCGTGCTGTGTGACGTGCCGTGCTCGGGACTGGGCATCATCCGAAAGAAACCTGAAATCCGCTACAAAGACCCGGCGGAGCTGGAAAACCTGCCCGCTTTGCAGGCGAAAATCCTGCAAAACTGCGCGCAGTACGTCAAACCCGGCGGCACACTGGTCTATTCGACTTGCACGATTTTGCAGCGCGAAAACGAGGACGTGGTGCGTGCGTTCCTTGCCGCAAACCCGTCGTTTGAGCCCATGCCGTGGGAGCACAAGGCGTGCGGCGCACGAGAGGACGGCATGGTAACGTTGCTGCCGCCTGTACATCAGACCGATGGCTTTTTTATCGCCAAGATGAGGAAGAAAAGCACATGACAGAGATCAAAAGTCTGACAATCGAAGAACTCAAGGCCGCGCTTGCTGATATGGGCGAAAAGCCCTTTCGCGCGGGACAGATCTTCAAATGGCTCCACGGGGGCGTAGAGTCCTTTGAAGAGATGTCCAATCTGTCCAAAGACTTGCGCGCGCGGCTTGCCGAACGGTTTATCCTGACTGTGCCGCAGGTGGCGCGCAAGCAGGTGAGTCAAGTGGATGGCACGGTCAAGTACCTGTGGCGGCTGCGGGACGGCGACTGCGTCGAGTCCGTGCTGATGCACTATGAGCATGGCGTGTCGGTGTGCGTATCCACGCAGGTGGGCTGCCGGATGGGGTGCAAGTTCTGCGCCTCGGGCCTAAATGGCCTCAAACGCCACCTGTCCGCGGGCGAAATCCTGAACGAAGTGCTGTTCATGCAGAAGGATAGCGGGGAGACGGTCTCGAACATCGTGCTGATGGGCACGGGTGAGCCGCTGGACAACTATGACAACGTGCTGCGATTCCTGCATCTGGTCAGCTGCCCGGAGGGCGTGAATATCGGCCAAAGGCATATTTCCTTGTCAACGAGCGGAATTGCTGATAAAATAGAGAAGTTAGCGGGGGAAAAACTGCAGATCACGCTGTCCGTGTCGCTGCACGCGCCGGATGACGAGACGCGTTCTTCCATCATGCCGGTAAACGACGCATACCCGGTTGAGCGGCTGATGCGCGCGTGCCGATACTACTTTGATACCACCGGACGGCGCATTTCCTATGAGTACATGATGGCGCGCGACAAGACCGACCGTCCATGGCAGGCCGAAAAGCTGGCCGCATTACTGCGCGGGAGGCCGGCACATGTCAACCTGATCCCGCTCAACGAGGTAGCGGAAAGCCCGCTGAAACCCTCGCGGCCGGAGGCTGTGCGCCGCTTCCAGCAGGCGCTCGAGAAACGCGGTGTGACCGCGACGGTGCGCCGCCGGCTCGGGCCGGACATTGACGCCGCCTGTGGTCAGCTGCGCCGCAGGGAGCTGCAAAAACAGCAGGATTGAGGCCGGTTTTCATCAAAACCGGATGCCATATCGGGGGAAACCCTCATCAGACACTGGAGGTGTTCGTATGGAATGGTTTGGCTTGACGGACAGAGGCCGTGTGCGCCCAACCAATCAGGATATCTATCAAATCGAAGCGCGGGAGGATAACCAGACCGTGCTGCTGGTCGTGTGCGACGGCATGGGTGGCGCAAACGCGGGCAATGTGGCCAGCCGTTTTGCCGCGCAGGCGTTCACCGAGTCGGTGCGCAGTGTGCTGGACCGGGATCTGGATGCTGCCAAGCGGCAGACGCTGCTGACCCATGCGCTGGTGCAGGCAAACGATACGGTGTTTTCGCTGGCCGGGCGGCAGCCGGAGTTCCGCGGTATGGGCACGACGCTGGTCGCGGCACTGGTGCAAGGCGACCAGGCCACTATCCTGAACGTGGGCGACAGCCGCGCCTACTTATTTGACGGCACGCGGCTGCATCAGCTGACCGAGGATCACTCTTACGTGGAGGAGATGCGCCGGCAGGGCCGCATCACGGAAGCGGATGCCCGCACCCACCCGCAGAAAAACCTGATCACCCGTGCGGTCGGTGTGGAGCCGGATGTGGAAGGCGACCTGTTTGAAGCGCGGCTCGCGCCGGGCGAAATCCTTCTGCTCTGCTCGGACGGACTGACCGGCATGGTGGAGGATCAGGCCATCGCCCAGACCCTCAAAGAGGCCAGAACGCTCGCACTGGCGGGCGATGCGCTGCTCACCCTCGCGCTCGAGGGCGGCGGCCGCGACAATATCACGGTTGCGCTGTTCACCCGCGGCGCGGAAGAGGAGGCGTAACCCCCTATGGACAAATATATCGGCAAATTGCTCGGCGGCCGGTATGAGATCATCGACGTGGTCGGCGTGGGCGGCATGGCGGTCGTCTATCGTGCGCGCTGCCATGTGCTCAACCGCTATGTCGCCGTTAAGATCCTCAAGGACGAGTATGCCAAGGACCCGGATATCCGCAAACGCTTTTCGATCGAGTCGCAGGCGGTCGCCAAGCTCAGCCATCACAATATTGTGTCGGTATACGACGTCGGCAGCGAGAACGGCACGGATTATATTGTCATGGAACTGATTGAGGGCATCACCCTCAAGGAATATTTGCAGAAAAAAGGCCATCTGAACTGGCAGGAAGCTGTGTTCTTTGCAGAGCAGATCTGCCGCGCGCTCATCCATGCGCACTCCCGTGGCATCATCCATCAGGACATCAAGCCGCAGAATGTCATTATCCTGCGCGATGGCACTGCCAAGCTGACCGATTTCGGTATCGCGTCCTTTGCCACCACGCAGGAGACCCGTGTGGTGCAGGAGGCCATCGGTTCGGTGCATTATATCTCGCCCGAGCAGGCAAAGGGCTCCAAGATCGACTATCGGACGGATATTTACTCGCTGGGCGTTGTCATGTATGAAATGCTCACGGGCAAGCTGCCGTTTGAAGGCGAAACGGCTTTGCAGGTCGTGATGCAGCACTTAAACGCCGTGCCGCTTGCGCCGAGCGAACTGATGCCCGGCATCCCCAAGGGGCTGGATGAGATTGTCATGCACGCGATGTGTGCCAACATTGGTAAACGCTATGCTTCGGCGGAAGCACTCTATGCCGATCTCGAGCAGCTGAAAAACGACGTGCAGTCGCGCTTTGGCTATGCCTATACGGATGATGAGACCGGAGAGACGCAGGTGATCAGCCGTGACGTGCAGCTCGCGGCGCGCCGCACCGCCGCACAGGAGCAGGCGGCACATGCAGCTGCCCAGCGGCGCGAAACCGCGACCGCTGTGCGCGAACCGGAAGGCTTTTTTGACCGTCTGGCTGAGCGGCCGGGATTGGCTGCGGGCATTGCGGTAGCGGTAGTGGCCGTGATCGCGCTGGTGGTGGTCGGCCTGCTGCTGGCAACCGGCGGCGCCAAGGAAGAAAAAATCACCGTGCCGACGCTCGTCGGGCAGACGATCGACGATGTGATAGCCGATGCAACGTATACCGAACAATTTACCATCAAGGAAGCTGAACAGCGGTTGGAATCCGACCGGCCGGTTGGCGAAATTCTGGAGCAGGACCCGGAAGCGGGCGCAAAGGTGACCAAGGGGACCATCATCACGCTGACTGTCTCCGCAGGCGGTGAAAACGTCAGCGACACCTATAAGATCATTGACTTCAAGGGGCGCACGTTGGAATATGCGCAGACCATTCTGGATGAGCATGAAGTCAGCTACAAAACCGCGGAAGAGTACAGCGACGAGGTGGAGGCGGGCAAGATCACCCGCACCGATCCTGCGGCCGGCGAGGAACTGGAAAAAGGCGCAACCTTGACCCTTTATATCAGCAAGGGCAAGGAGGAGAAGAAAACCACCGTACCCGACCTGAACGGACTGTCGCAGAGCGCCGCGGAGAAGGCACTGACAGAGAAAGGGCTGGTACTGGGCTCGGTTGATCCGGTGGAAAGCTCTGCTTCGGTTGGAACAGTCGTCTGGCAGTCGGTGACCAAGGGCACCGAGGTCAGTGAGGGCACAGCGGTCAACATTCAGATCTCCAAGGGCAAGAGCCAGCAGACGACCACACCGGATACACCGGATAGCGGCGAGACCGATACCGGTGGGGACACCGGCGGCAGCACCACCGAACAGGAGCCGACCCAACCGACCACCGGTTCTGCAACTATCCCGGTGACGCTGCCGGATAGTACGGACATGGCGCATGTGGTCATCTCGGTAGACGGTGTGGTGCAATATGACGAGACACTGGAAACCAGTATGGGCAGCATTTCGGTGCCGCTGACCAGCTCGCCCGGGCAGCATGAGGTGACGGTCAGCGTGGACGGCGTGTCCAGTTCCCAGACCTGTACGTTCAACTAATGGAAGGGGCGAAAGCTTGATCGAAGGGATCATCCTCAAGGGCATCGGCGGGTTCTACTATGTGGATACCGCCGATGGCCTGATTGAGTGCAAGGCGCGCGGGCGTTTCCGCAAAACCGTGGGCAAGCCCATCGTGGGCGACCGCGTCACACTCGAAATCCAGCCGGAGGACGGCACGGGCTATCTGCTCACCATCGCGCCGCGCAAAAACAGTCTGGTGCGGCCTGCAGTGGCAAACCTTGATCTGCTGGTGGCGGTCGTGTCG
>CALWEB010000110.1 GCA_944376955.1 uncultured Agathobaculum sp.
GGCTCTATTCGCTTTTGTCTGAGTTTGAGGCGAGGGTTTTGACGCTGTTTCTGGACGGATTATCCTATGAGGAGATGTCCGAAACATTGCAAAAACCGATCAAGTCTGTGGATAATGCCATCCAGCGCATTAAGCGGAAATCGGCAGCTATCAAACCCCAATAGGCGTTGGCAGGCGGGAAGGCCTGTGCGCATATAATTTCAGTTTCCCGAGGGAACGGTATCAAAGAGAGGTAAAAACCATGTACGAAGACAAGACTTTAGTATGCAAGGAATGTGGTAAGGAATTTGTGTTCACCGCAGGCGAGCAGGAGTTCTATGCAGAGCGCGGCTTCCAGAATGAGCCCCAGCGCTGCAAGGCTTGCCGCGATGCGCGCAAGAACGCGGCCCGTGGACCGCGTGAGTACTTCACCGCTACCTGTGCTGCTTGCGGCGGCGAGGCTCGCGTTCCGTTTGAACCCAAGTCTGACCGTCCGGTATATTGCAGCGAGTGCTTCGCAAAGATGCGCGAGCAAGGCTGATCCATTGAATCGGAAAGGTGCCCGGTTTTGCTGGGCACCTTTTGTATTTTCACAAAAGTGCAGGATGCTTTGATTTTTTTCATTTGTGATTGAAATATGTATGTTTTTGCGGTATACTGATAACAAACAAAAAATAGATGGAGGTCCAATATGGCTGCGATTACGAAGAAGACCACGATTGGCGAGGTTCTCAACCGCAATCTGGATACGGCAAAGTTTTTCATGGAAATCGGTATGCACTGCCTCGGCTGCCCCGCATCGCAGGGCGAGAGCATTGAGGAGGCCTGCATGGTACACGGCACCAATGCAGACGAACTGGTTGCCAAGCTGAACGCCTTTTTGGGCGAGTAATGAGGAAAACCGGAGCCGGCAAATGCCGGCTCTGTTTTTTTGGGTGAAGCATGGAAAGTATGGTTTTAACACCGCGGCTGGCCTGTTTGGCCGCGCTTGTCCCGCAAGGGGCAAGACTGGCGGATATCGGTACGGATCACGGCAAACTGCCGGTGTCTTTACTGCTGGCAGGAAGAATTGCCGCGGCCATTGGATCGGATATTGGCGAAGGGCCGCTGGCACACGCGGCGCGCAATGCACAGGAGCATGGCGTTTCCTTATCGTTGCGGCTGGCTGCTGGATTGGATGCCGTGCAGCCGGAGGAATGCGACACGGTCAGTATCGCCGGCATGGGCGGTCAGACCATCGCAGAGATCTTGGCAGCTGCGCCGTGGTGCGCGCATGGGCATCACCTGTTGCTGCTCCAGCCGATGACGATGGTGTATGAGCTGCGGCAATGGCTATGGGCAAACGGTTATGAGATAGAACGGGAAACATTGTGCAGGGAAGACCGGCGGCAGTACGTCGTGCTGTCTGTCCGGGGCGGTGCGGAGAAAAAGCAAGTGCCATTATGGAGGTGCGCTTTTTCGCCTGCACTGCTGCAAGCAGATGAGGCGAAGACCTATTTGCAGGCATTGCTGATGCGCGAGACGCGCGCGCTGGACGGTATGGAACGGGCGAGCGCAATGGATGCTGCGCGTTTGGATATGCAGCGCCGTCTGGTTTTAGAAATCAAGCAGGCATTGGAGGGATTGCAATGAGTACGGTACAGGAAATTCTGACGTTTCTGGAAGGTTTTGCGCCGCCTGAACTGGCGGAGCATTGGGATAATGTCGGTCTGCTGTGCGGCGACCGTAAGCAGCCGGTGACAGCGGTGCTGTGTGCGCTGGATATCACTGAGCAGGTCGTGGACGAAGCGGTGTCACGCGGTGCGCAACTGATTGTGGCACATCATCCGGCGATTTTCACTTCGGTCAGCCGTGTGACGACAGACGATGCGACCGGGCGTGTGCTGCGTGCGGCGATCCAGCATGATATTGCGCTGATTTGTATGCACACCAACGCGGACAGCACATGGGGTGGCGTCAATGACGCGTTGGCCGCTGCATTATTTTTGACAAATGTGGTCAACATGGAAGCAGGGGATAACCGGATGCTGGGCCGTGTGGGCGACCTGCCGCGTGAAATGCAGCCGCAGGAGTTTGCTGTTTATGTAAAGGAGTGCCTGCGTGCGGGCGGAGTTCGTTTCTGCGACGGCGGTCATGCAATCCATCGTGTCGCGGTGGGCGGCGGCGCCTGTGGGAAAATGATGGATGATGCGCTTGCCAAGGGCGCGGACGCATTTGTCATCGGCGATTGCAGCTATGATCTGATGCAGCGCGCGCAGTCGATCGGGCTGACACTGGTTGATGCGGGACATTTTCCAACAGAAAACCCGATTGCGGCAGTTTTTGCCGAGCAGATCGGCGGAGCATTTCCAAAGGTGCGGACGATGGTTTCCGAGCGCCATGCCGACTGCATCCAATTTGTTTAAGGAAGGTTTAACATGCCATTAGATGCCATCTGCCTGGGGGCAGTGACCAATGAACTGAATGAGACGCTGGCAGGTTGCCGTGTGGAAAAGGTCTATCAGCCCGACCGCGATGAGATTGTGCTGCAAACCAGAGGGCAGGGCGGTGCCAAGCGTTTGTTGATTTCGATTGCGGCCGGTGCAGCGCGGGTGCATTTCATTGATGCGGCGCGAGAGAATCCGGCAGCGCCGCCGATGTTCTGCATGTTGCTGCGTAAGCATGTGCAGGGCGCGAAAATCGCGGCAATCATACAGCCGACGGTTGAACGAATGCTGATGATTGAACTGGACACGACCGATGAAATGGGAGTGGCCTGCAAGAAGCACCTGATCTGTGAGTTGATGGGTAAGCACTCGAACGTGATTTTGTGCGGGGAAGACCACCGTATCATTGACGCGATGCGTCGGATTGACGGCGATCTGTCCGGCAAGCGTCAGGTGCTGCCCGGCCTGTTTTACCGGATGCCGCCTGCACAGGATAAGCATGATCCGTTTTCTTTGTCCGGTGCAGGATTGGCGGCTGCGGTCATGCAGGCGGATGGGGAGCAGCCGCTCGACCGGTTTCTGCTTAGCCAGCTTTTGGGTTTTTCACCGCTGCTGTGCCGTGAGCTGAGCTACCGCGCAACTGGTGACACCGCTGCCCGGATTGGCACCCTGTCAGCTGCACAGCGGGAGCGCTTGGGGCAAGTGTACGATGATTTCATGGCCTATGTGCAACAAAAACGCTGGAAGCCGTTTTTGCTGACCAAAGCAGAAAACGGTGCAGTATTTGATTTTACCTTTTTGCCGGTGACGCAGTATGAAGGGCTGATGACGGTTTCGACGGCGGACAGCTTTTCGGCGCTGCTCACTGCGTTTTATGAGAAAAAAGGAAAGGTCGAGCGCATGGCGCGCCGTTCGGCTGATCTGCATAAGACGGTTATCAATGCGCGTGACCGGCTGGCGCGCAAGCTGGCGGCGCAGCAGAAGGAACTCGATGCAACGCAGAACCGCGAGCAGTACAAGCGCATGGGCGATCTGATCACGGCCAACTTGTATCAGTTGGAAAAAGGCATGAACAAGGCAACTGTGGTGGATTATTACACAGAGGGCTGCCCCGAGGTTGAGATCACGCTGGACGTGCGTCTGATGCCGCAGCAGAACGCGCAGCGGTATTTCAAACAGTATAACAAGGCCAAAACCGCAGAAACCGTGCTCACGCAGCAGATTGAGCAGGGAAGGGCGGATTTGGAGTATCTGGAAAGTGTACTGGTTTCCCTGGGTGAGGCGGAAAGCGAACGCGACTTGTCCCAGCTGCGCGAGGAACTGACGCAGACGGGCATCCTGTCGAGCAAGCAGACACGCAATAAAAAGCTGCGTGCCAAGCCGGTGCAGGCAAAGCCCTTCCATTATCGTACAAGCGACGGATTTGATGTATTCGCCGGCAAGAACAACTTGCAAAACGACCTGCTCACGCTTAAGACGGCGCTTAAGAGTGATATCTGGTTCCATACGCAAAAGATTCACGGATCACATGTGATCCTTGTGACGGATGGGCGGGAACCGACCAATCAGGCGATGACAGAGGCGGCCATGATCGCGGCTTATCATTCTAAAGCGCGGCAGTCGTCGCGGGTGCCGGTGGATTACACGCCGGTGCGTCAGGTGAAAAAACCGGCCGGGGCAAAGCCGGGCATGGTGATCTATCACGTTTATCAGACGGCGTATGTAACGCCGGACGAAGCGGCGGTAGAAAAACTTCGTGTTGAATAAACGGGAAAGTGGCGTGCCTTTTTAAAAGGCACGCCACTTTTGATATAGGAGCGGTTCATTCCTGCATCAGGCACATGGTGCGGTATAGCATTTCGCAGGCATCCTGCCGTGTGATCGGGTCGTTTTCCCCCTGCATGGTGGTGAGAGGGGACAGGACATCTAGACGGTCTAGGCTGCTGATGGCGCTGCGTGCCCAATCCATATCACTATGACTGTCGGCCAACGTGTATTGCAGCCCATCCATGGTTTCGGTTAGCAGGTTGTTGACAATGACGCTGGCTTCAGCCAGCGTGATCGGGTTCTGCCCGCGGATCTCGGCCAGCCCACCGGTAGTCAGATAACCGTTTACCAGTCCGTTAGCGGCAGCTGTGCTGACAAAAGGCTTTGCCCATGCGGATAAACCGGCATCATCGGCAAAATCGGTCTGTTCGGTAGGTTCGATTGGGAGTTCGGCAATGGAAGCCGCCATGGCAATGAACTCACTTCTGGTTACCGTTTGTGTGGGACGGAAAAAGGAGCAGCCGCCAATGCTTTCACCGGTCATGATGCCGTTTTCCGCAAGGCAGATGGCGGCGTAATGGGCGGGGTTGCCAGACATATCCGAATACGTCACACCCGTACGGTTTTTGCGCACATTGATGGTAATGCTGGCTGCTTGCGCGGTGTTTCCTTCCGCATCTACTGCGGTATAAGAAAAGCGCTCCTTACCTGCTTTTGCGCTCGGGGAATAGCAAAGTACATTGCCTTGGATCTGTGCGGTGCCGAAACGAGGCTCCTCGGTGAGCTGGTACAAGACAATATCATTGTCCGTGTCCATTGCTTGCAATTCCACTTCAATCGGGATTTCAACATATGTTTCGGCCTGGATGGGCTGCACCATCGGGACATTTCCGACAGCCAACGCGGTAGACAGGCTGGAGGCCAAGGCTGCGGCCAGGAACAACACCGTCACAGGGAGCAAAATAGCAGCAGTCAACAGCTTTTTATCCGTTTTCAAGCTCGTTCACCCTTTTCAAACAGTTTTTCTAATGTGCAGTATGCACCAAACCAACGGGTTTTATGCATAAAATTGCCAGAGTATAAAAAGGAGGATCGGAAGATTCGTGGAAAGATGGAAAATCATACGAAAATACTTGCCGAAACCGCTGGAATGTGGCATAATTTTAAGCAGGAAAGCATGTGAGAGAAAGGAGAAAAACGATGGAGAACCATCAGTTTGTTCTGGTGCTGGATTTTGGCGGGCAGTATAATCAGTTGATTGCGCGCCGCGTACGCGAACATCACGTATACTGCGAGGTGAAGCCTTATAAGACCTCGGTGGATGAGATTCGTGCAATGAACCCAATCGGCATTATTTTTACCGGTGGGCCGAATAGTGTGTATGATGAAAAGTCGCCCAAATGCGACCCGGCACTGTTTGAGCTGGGGATTCCGGTGCTGGGTATTTGCTATGGCTGTCAGCTTATGGCGCACACGCTGGGCGGTGAAGTAACGGCGGCGCAGGAGGACACTGCGCGTGAATATGGCAAGACCGAAACGTTTTACAATACTTCCTGCAAGCTGTTTAAGGGACTGCCGGAGCAGGGCATTTCCTGGATGAGCCATGGGGATTACATGGCAAAGGTGCCGGAAGGCTTCTCGCTGGTTGCCCATACTGAGATGTGTCCGACCGCAGCGATTGCGGACGAAGCGCGCGGTTTCTATGGGGTGCAGTATCATCCGGAAGTGAACCATACTGAGAACGGCACGCTGATGCTTAAGAACTTCCTGTATGAGGTTTGTGGCGCCAAGGGTGACTGGACGATGGAGGATTACAAGAACCGTTCGATCCAGTCTATTCGCGAGAAGGTTGGCGACGGCAAGGTTCTGCTGGCGCTGTCCGGCGGCGTGGATTCGTCGGTTGCGGCTGCTTTGCTGGCTGAGGCGGTCGGCAATCAGCTTACCTGTGTCTTTGTGGATCATGGTCTGATGCGCAAGAATGAAGGCGATGAGGTAGAGGCGGCGTTTGCCAAGTGGGATATCAACTTTATTCGTGTAGATGCTGAGGCGCGTTTCCTAGGCAAATTGGCAGGGGTCAGCGATCCGGAAACCAAGCGCAAGATTATTGGTGAGGAATTCATTCGTGTCTTCGAAGAGGAAGGCAAGAAGATTGGTAAGGTCGATTATCTGGTTCAAGGCACGATTTATCCTGATGTGATTGAGTCCGGGGCAGGTGATGCTGCGGTAATTAAGAGCCATCACAATGTAGGCGGCCTCCCGGACTTTGTGGATTTCAAAGAAATCATCGAGCCACTGCGACTGCTGTTTAAGGATGAAGTCCGTCAGCTCGGTCGTGAACTTGACTTGCCGGAATACTTGGTAATGCGTCAGCCGTTCCCGGGTCCCGGTTTGGCGATTCGTGTGATTGGTGAGATCACCAAAGAAAAATTGGATATCCTGCGGGAAGCAGATTTTATCTTCCGTGATGAGATTGCAAAGGCTGGGCTTGAGCATACGATGAACCAGTATTTTGCGGTACTGACCAATATGCGGTCGGTTGGTGTGATGGGTGATGGCCGCACTTACGACTATACGCTGGCACTGCGTTCGGTTACTACCACGGACTTCATGACGGCGGATTGGGCGCGCATCCCGTATGAGGTATTGGATCGGATTTCGGTTCGTATCGTAAATGAGGTAAGCCATATTAACCGTATTGTTTATGATATCACGAGCAAACCCCCGGCTACCATCGAGTGGGAATAACTGACAAAACCCGCAAAGCCTTGAAAACACTGGGTTTTTGAAGCGGAAACGGGGCATTTGATAGCAAATTGATAGCAGATACCAAAACCGGATTTACTTTGCTCACTCCTGTATAGCGGGTGGTTTGCGGGTAAATCCTCCATATCCTAAGAAAAAGGTCTTGCTGACTTTCACCAGTCGGCAAGACCTTTTTTGCTATTTGTCTTTTCTCTGTTTCTTCAATCCTTTTATCAGAGCATCGCTTAATTCCTTCGAGGGG
>CALWEB010000111.1 GCA_944376955.1 uncultured Agathobaculum sp.
CGTGAAGACCACTTTATGATCACGGTCGCTTCCGAAGTAATGGCCATCCTGTGCCTTGCGTCCGATCTGGAGGATCTGAAAAAGCGCTTCGGGGATATTCTCGTCGCCTATTCCTATGCTGGTAAGCCGATTTACGCCCGCGATCTCCATGCCGAAGGCGCTATGGCGGCGCTGATGAAGGACGCTATCAAGCCCAATCTGGTGCAAACGCTGGAAGGCACCCCCTGCCTGATGCACGGCGGCCCGTTCGCCAACATCGCACACGGCTGCAATAGCGTGCAGGCAACCAAGCTTGCCCTGCGGCTTGCGGATATTGCCATCACCGAAGCCGGCTTCGGTGCCGACCTTGGCGCGGAAAAGTTTATGGACATCAAGTGCCGCAAAGCCGGTCTCTCCCCTGACTGCATCGTCATCGTAGCAACCGTGCGCGCCCTGAAATACAACGGCGGCGTACCCAAAACCGATCTGAACGAACCCAATCTGGCCGCACTGGAGCGTGGCATCTGCAATCTGGACGCACATCTGGACAACATGCAGAAGTTCGGCGTACCGGCAGTCGTGGCAATCAACGCGTTCCCGACCGACACCGCCGAAGAAATGGAATTCATCCGGCAGCACTGCGCCGCACGCGGTGTGCGTGTAGCGCTGTCCGAAGTATTCGCCAAAGGCGGTGAAGGCGGTAAGGCACTTGCTGAGGAAGTGCTTGCCGTGCTGGATGAGGGCAAAGCAGACTTCCATATGCTCTACGAAGACGAGCTGCCGCTTGAGGACAAGATCCGCAAGATCGCCAAGGAAATTTACGGCGCGCTCGGCGTAACCATCGCCCCGGCGGCACACAAGGAGCTGGTCAACATCACCGATATGGGCTATGGCAACCTGCCCGTGTGCGTGGCAAAAACCCAGTATTCCCTGTCCGATGATCCGGCGCTGCTTGGCCGTCCGACTGAGTTTGTCGTCAATGTCCGTTCTGCCCGTCTGGCTGCGGGCGCGGGCTTTGTTGTCGTCGAGACCGGCGCGATCATGACCATGCCGGGCCTGCCCAAAGTGCCGGCCGCAGAAAAGATCGACGTGGACGCAGACGGCAAGATCACCGGATTGTTCTGATCTCGCCGCCCTTTATTCCAAAGCCGCCTTTGGGCGGCTTTGGTTTTGTTTGCGGACACATGAGTGGACAACACCGCATTCCCTGGTGTATAATAAGCCAAAGACAGTGCATATTTGCTGTCTTATAACGATGAACAACACGCCAATAGGAGGTAATCATCATGGATCATCCTGAAAAGCTACTGGATCTACTCAGCCAGGACGCACGCCTGACCCCCGCCCAGCTCGCCGCCATGACCGGCGCAAGCGAAGCCGAAGTCACCGAAGCAATCCGGGCTTTTGAAAAAAATTCGACCATTTTGGGCTATAAAACGGTCATTGACTGGGATAAAACCGCCAAAGAGAGTGTCACTGCGCTCATCGAGGTCAAAATCACTCCCCAGAAAGGCATGGGCTTTGATGAAATTGCACGGCAGATCTATTCCCACCATCAGGTGGAAAGCGTCTATCTGATGAGCGGCGGTTTTGATCTGACGGTCATCATCAAAGACCGCTCAATGCGCGAAGTGGCGCGCTTTGTCTCTGAGCAACTTGCACCGATGGAAAACGTGCTTTCGACCGGCACGCATTTCATTTTGAAGAAATACAAGGATTACGGCGTGGAATTTGACCCCTCAGATAACGACAAAAGAGAGGTCATGATGGCATGGTAGACTACGAACAGCTGCTCTCCGACCGGGTTAAGGAGGTCAAACCCTCCGGCATCCGTAAATTTTTCGACGTGGTCGCAACCATGCCGGATGCTATCTCGCTTGGTGTCGGTGAACCGGACTTCGAAACCCCGTGGCAAATCCGCCGCGCGGGCATTCAATCGCTGGAAAAAGGACAAACCTTCTACACCTCCAACTGGGGCCTTGCCGAGCTGCGCCGTCAGATTGCAGCACTGACGCGGCGCAAATATCAGCTCTGTTATGATGCAGACAAGGAAATTCTGGTTACGGTAGGCGGCTCTGAAGCCATCGACAACGCCATCCGTGCGTTGGTCAATCCCGGCGAAGAAGTGCTGATCCCTGAGCCGAGTTTTGTCTGCTATACGCCACTGACCCAGATGGCGGGCGGTATACCCGTCCCGCTGCCGACACGTGTAGAAGATCAGTTCAAACTGACCGCAGACGCACTGCGCGCCGCAATCACGCCGCGCACCAAGCTGCTTATCCTGCCCTACCCCAACAATCCAACCGGAGCGATCATGACACGGGACGAGTTGGAAGCCATCGCCGCCGTGTTGCGCGACACCAACATTGTCGTGCTGTCGGACGAAATCTATTGCAGCCTGACCTACGGCAAAGATCCACATGTCTGCTTTGCTGAGCTGCCCGGTATGCAGGAACGCACCATCGTTGTGGACGGCTTCTCCAAGTCCTACGCGATGACCGGCTGGCGCCTCGGCTGGGCAATGGGACCGAAAGAACTGATGCGCCATATCTGCAAAGTCCACCAGTTCGGTATCATGTCCGCGCCGACAACTGCACAATTTGCAGGCATCGAAGCCATTCGCTCGGGTGAGGATGATATTGAACGGATGCGCACGCAATATGATATCCGCCGCCGCTTCCTGCTCGGTGAACTGCGCTCGATGGGTTTGGAATGTTTCGAGCCGCAAGGCGCATTCTATATGTTCCCCTCTATCACCTCTACCGGACTGTCGTGCGAGGAATTCTGTGAGCGCCTGCTCCGGGAACAAAAAGTGGCGGTTGTGCCCGGCAGTGCATTCGGCGCAAGCGGCGAAGGGCATGTGCGCATTTCCTATTCGTATTCCATGAACCATCTGCGCGAAGCCTGTTTCCGCATCCGCAAATACCTGCAATCCTTATGATAAAATGATAAAACGGCCTGTTTCTGAGAAACAGGCCGTTTTCCTTCGCTCTATTCTGTTAAAACACGCAATACTGCGCCATATAGGCATCCATCAGCGGCAGCAGATGTGCATACTCCGCCTTGTCCGCCAGATATTCGCGGATATCCTGCACGGTGATCAGTGCATGTACCTTGATGCCAAACTCCTCACCGACCTCCATCACGGCGGTCTTGCCCGGGGTGGTGCCGACTTCGCAGCGGTTGACCGAAATGAACATATCCGTCACCTGCACATCCGCGCAGCCCTTGAGTACCGGCATGGTCTCGCGGATCGCCGTTCCTGCGGTGATAACATCCTCAATGATGATAACACGGTCGCCGTCCTTTGGCTTGTAACCAACGATATTGCCACCTTCACCGTGATCCTTTGCTTCCTTGCGGTTAAAGAAGAACGGCTTGTCGATGCCGTAATTGCGCGCCAGCGCACCGGAAACCGAGGTTGCCAGCGGAATGCCCTTGTATGCCGGGCCAAACATCGCATCAAAATTGTCACCAATGGTCTCCTTGACCAGTGCCGCATAGAACTCGCCCAGACGGGAATTCTGCAAACCAGTCTTGTAGTTGCCGGTGTTGACAAAATACGGTGTCTTGCGGCCGGACTTGGTCGTAAAATCACCGAAGCGCAGCACATCTGCACTCATCATGAACTCGATAAATTCCTTTTTTGCTGCTGTCAGCATAACGCGTTCCACCTTTATTTTCATTTGTTACCAGTATAACAGATTTATCCGGCGGAAACAAGCCGTCCGCTGCATGTTAAAAGCCCGAAGCGACCGCTTCGGGCTTTTCGGTTTTGGATTATCGCAGCACCGCACCCTGATCAGCCGAAGTGACTAGCCTCGAATAGCGGTACAGCCAGCCCGACTTGACATTCGGCTCACGCGACACAAACTTCGCGCGCCGCGCCTCCATCTCCTCGTCGGAAATCTGAACATTTACCTTGCTGTTTGGGATATCAATCGAAATCATATCGCCCTCTTGGATCAGTGCGATCTCACCGCCCGCCGCAGCTTCCGGCGAAACATGGCCGATCGACGCACCACGAGACGCACCGGAGAAACGGCCGTCCGTAATCAGCGCACAATCCTTGTCGAGCTGCATACCTGCCAGCGCAGAGGTCGGATTGAGCATCTCGCGCATGCCGGGGCCGCCCTTCGGACCTTCATAGCGGATAACCACAACGTCACCTTTGTGGATTTCACCCGCGTAGATCGCCTTGATTGCGTCATCCTCGGAGTCGAATACGCGCGCCGGGCCCTCATGCACCATCATTTCTGGTGCTACCGCCGAGCGCTTGACGACACAGCCGTTCTTTGCAATGTTGCCCCACAGAACCGCAATTCCACCGGTTTCGGAATACGGGTTCTCGAGCGGACGCACCACCTCAGGATTCTTGTTGACAACGCCCTCGAGGTTTTCGCCGACCGTCTTGCCGGTCGCCGTGATCAGCGACAGGTCAAGCAGATCGCGTTTGGTCAGTTCCTTCATGATGGCCAGTACGCCGCCTGCCATGTACAGCTCTTCGATATGGTGCGGGCCAGCCGGAGCCAAATGGCAGATATTGGGCACCTTGGCAGACAGCTCATTGAGCATATTGAGGTCAAGCGGCACACCCGCCTCATTGGCCAGCGCAAGCAAGTGCAGCACCGAGTTGGTCGAGCAACCGATCGCCATTTCGCAGGTCAACGCATTGCGGAATGCTGCGGGGGTCAGAATATCACGCGGCTTGATGTCGCGGCGCAGCAGCTCCATGATCTGCATACCCGCGTGCTTAGCTAGATGGATACGCGCAGCGTGAACAGCCGGAATCGTGCCGTTGCCGGGCAGCGCCATACCGATTGCCTCAGACAGGCAGTTCATCGAGTTGGCCGTGTACATACCCGAACACGAACCGCAGCCCGGGCACGAGCCGCACTCGCATTCCTCGAGCTTAGCGTCGTCGATCAGGCCGGCCTTATACGCGCCAACCGTCTCGAACGTCTTGGACAGTGAAATTTCCTGTCCGTCATAATGACCAGCCAGCATCGGGCCGCCGGAAACAATGATGGACGGGATATTCAGGCGCGCGGCCGCCATCAACATGCCGGGTACGATCTTATCGCAGTTCGGGATCAGCACCAGTGCATCAAACTGATGCGCCTGCGCAAGCGTTTCCACGCTGTCCGCAATCAGTTCGCGGCTGGGCAGCGAATACTTCATGCCGATATGACCCATTGCGATGCCGTCACACACGCCGATCGCCGGCACCAGCACCGGCGTACCACCTGCAATACGCACACCAGCCTTGGCAGCGTCCGCAATCTTGTCCAGATTGATGTGGCCGGGAATGATCTCGCTATACGCAGAAACCACGCCGATGATCGGCTTTTTCATCTCTTCGTCGGTCAAACCGCAGGCACGCAGCAGCGAACGGTTGGGCATACGCTCGGCGCCCGCAGTGATATTGTCACTTCTCTTGGACATAGGGATTCCCTCCTTTGTGCGAAACAGGCGGGCGGAAACCCGCCCGCCTGTGCGCATTTTCTTTTTTCGCGCCATCGGCGCGCATTTAACAGAAAAACAATGCGAGTATTGTTTTTCGTAAAAAGTCAGGACATATGCCTGACTTTTTACACCCCGACTCAGCCGCCTTGGGCGGCGTTGTTCGGGTATCGAAAAGCGGTTTCCTCGGGAACCGCTTTTCGTATATAGGGGGCTTATGAAGCCTCCTATACGTTTTTTATTTCTTCAGCCAGCTCATCATGCCGCGCAGCTTCTTGCCAGTCTCCTCGAGCTGGGTATCAGCCTCGAGCGCACGGGTGGCCAGGAAGCGCGCACGGCCGCCTGCCTTGTTCTCCTGAATCCATTCGGAAGCGAAGGTGCCGTCCTGGATCTCACGAAGGATCTTCTTC
>CALWEB010000112.1 GCA_944376955.1 uncultured Agathobaculum sp.
TGGGCTGCAACCGATGCACAGAAAACAGAAACATGTTTTTTATGCAGTTGACAAATTTTTTATTCATCCAAAACGCTTGAAAAAACGTCTGTATTCTTTATGCTTATGGTAAAAGAGCAAAAGGATATGGACGTTTTTTGCTGTTATAAAGAGGATTGAAGGAGGAAATACCGCGTGAAACAGTTTTCGATTGTAATTGCGGGCGGGGGAAGTACTTATACACCGGATATGCTGGAAATGCTCTGTCTGGTGCGGGAGCATTTTCCGCTGCGCCGTGTGGTTCTGTATGATATTGACGCGGAACGGCAGGAACATATCGGTCGCTTTGGCGAGATTTTGTTCCGGGAATACTATCCGGAGGTGGACTTTTCTTACACCACCGACGCCGAAACTGCGTTTACCAATATTGATTTTGCACTTGTGCAGATCCGGCCGGGCGGCCTGAAAATGCGCGAAATGGATGAGAAGATCCCGCTCAAGTATGGTGTGATCGGGCAGGAAACCTGTGGTCCCGGCGGTTTTGCTTACGGGATGCGTTCGGTGCCGGCGATGATCGAGTTGGTGCGAATGATCCGCCGCTATTCGCCTGAAGCGTGGATTCTCAACTACTCCAACCCCGCCGCCATTGTGGCCGAGGCAACCAAGCGCGTGTTCCCGGACGATTTCCGGCTGATCAACATCTGCGATATGCCGATTTCGATTATGGACATCTTCTGCCCGCTGGCAGGCGGCCGCAAGCGCACGGACATCGAACCGCGGTATTACGGACTGAACCATTTTGGGTGGTTTACGGCCATGTACGACAAGAAAACCGGCGAAGATGTACTGCCGGAGATTCTGGAAAAGCTCAAGCGTGGGAACTGCGACGAGGAACTCGGCTTTTCTGGTAAGAACGACGATTACTGGAACTTCACCTTTAAGCATCTGGAGAAGATGGTGCAGGATTATCCGTTCTCGCTGCCCAATACCTATATGCAGTATTACCTGTATCCGAATACGATGGTTGCGCACACCGACCCCAATTATACCCGTGCCAACACGGTGATGGATGGCCGCGAAAAGCGTGTTAAGGCCTATTGTGATGAGATTGTCGCGCTCGGTAAGATCCGCGGCACCAAGTTTGATATGGATCGCAAGTACAGTCAGGGATCGCATAAAAATGCAGACGGCGAGTTCGAGTCGGCAACGATTGCGCACAACGATGCGCACGCTACTTACATCGTCGAACTGGCCATGAGCATTGCGTACAATCAGGGCGAGATCTTCCTGCTGATGACGGAAAACAAGGGCATTGTGCCTAACCTGTCGGACGGGATGATGCTCGAGGTCGCCTGCCGCGTGGGGGCGCGCGGGGCGGAGCCGCTGCGCATTGCGCCCGCCGGTACGTTTGAAAAGGGCCTGCTCGAAGGCCAGTATGCTTACGAAAAGCTGACCGTCGATGCAGCACTCGAAGGCTCCTACCAGAAGGCATTGCAGGCGCTGGTCGTCAACCGCACGGTGGTGGACACCGACCTTGCCCGAAAGATTCTGGATGAATACATTGCGGTGAACGGGGATCACTTCCCGATCCTCAAATAAAACCAAGGCAGATCAAGCAAGGGGGAAAGAAAATGAATAAAATGACGGAATTTATGGAGACGCATCTGATGCCGCTGTCGCAGAAGCTGTCCAGCAATAAATATCTGGTTGCGCTGCGCGACGGCCTGATGTTGTCCATGCCGCTGCTGATTATCGGTTCGATTGCCATCGTCATCGGTGATTTTCCGGTGCAGGCGTTCCACGACTTTATGACCTCGCTGGTGGGCGATGTCTGGGGTTCGTGGTGCTGGGATATGGTCAATCCCGCGACGATGGGATTGGTTGCACTGTTTGCGGTGGTCGGCGTATCGCACTCGCTGGCATCGGAAGAGGGCGTCGAGCCGCTGCCCGCGGTGGCCATTTCGATTTCGGCTTATTTGCTGCTGCTCCAGCGGATGGAGGAAGGCGGTTATGCCGCGTCCAGCTTTGAGGCAAGCGGCCTGTTTACGGCGATGCTGACTGCACTGCTGGCGACCAAGCTGTATGCGGTGCTGCTCAAGAAAAACCTCAAAATCAAAATGCCGGAATCGGTGCCGAGCTTTGTTTCGCGCCAGTTTGAGGCGCTCATCCCGGCAACCATCATCGTGATCCTGTTCCTTGCCATCCGGCTGGTGTTCGCGGCGACGCCGTTCGGCACGGTCACGAATTTCATTGTCACGATGATTCAGATGCCGCTGACCAACATCGGTACTACGCTCATCGGTACGATGTTTATCACCATCCTGAACTCAATTTTGTGGTTCTTCGGCATCCATGGCACGGCGGTCATTGACTCGTTTATGGGTCCGCTGTGGTATGCGGCGCGCTTTGCCAATCTGGACGCGTTCAACGCGGCGGCAGATGCCGTTCGCCCGTATGTTGTCACCCAGGATTTTGCCAACCACATTATTTTCCTCGGCGGTACTGGCAATACGGTTTCGCTGGCGGCAATCATGGCGTTCCGCTGCCGCTCCAAGCGAATCAAGTCGCTGGGCAAGCTCGGTCTGCTGCCGGGTATTTTCAACGTCAACGAGCCGATCATCTTCGGCTTGCCGATGGTACTCAACCCGATGATGGCAATCCCGTTTTTCATCGTCCCGCCGATCACCGTGCTGCTCTCGTTCTGCGCGATGTATTTTGGTCTGGTGCCTTATCCGACCGGCGTCACCGTTCCGTGGACACTGCCCGCGCCGTTTGGCGGCTGGATGATGTGCGGCGACTGGCGCGGTGGCGTGCTGCAGCTGGTGGTGATCGTTATTGGCGGTCTGATTTACTATCCGTTCATCACGGCGCTGGATAAGCAGTATCTGGAAGAAGAGCAGGCGGTTCCGGCGGAGGCGCAGGCGGAGTAAAGATCTCCCGATGCGGTACACCAGTAAGGGTATCGGATGGTTCAATGGAGTGGAATGAATGTGCAGAAAGAAAAAACAATGAGGGGGGCAGGTGTCAGTCCGCTGCGCCGTCTGGCGGCGTATGTGGTAGACTAATATCTGGCGACCATGGTATGTGGTGCGCCACTCCTTCTGGTCACTTCCATGCGCACGGGTGTGGCGGCGCTGGATACGTCGCTGCCGCCCGGCAGCGCAGGCTGGCTGTGGGGAACGGTAGCGATTTTGCTGGGCGTCGCGTATTATTGGCTGATCCCACTGGTGTGGAACGGCCAGACACCCGGCAAGCGTTTGCTGCGTCTCAAAATCGTGCGGGCGGATAACGGGCAGTCGGTTTCCGTCGGAAGGTTGCTGTTGCGGCAGGGGATAGGATTGCTCCTTCTGGAAGGTGCAGTGGCGTTCCCAAGCCAGTTGCTGCGCGAACTGCTTGCACGGGCGGCAGGCGCAGGCGTTGCAGACGTGGTGCGGATCGGCATGGTAGCGATCACGATCGTTTCCGTTCTGATGGGTGTGTATACGCCGGGCAGGCGGATGCTGCATGACCGGATTTCGGGCACCCGCGAGGTGCTTCTGACGGAAAAGACTGCGGACGTACCTGTGGCGACAAAAGAAAAGGCTTAAAGGCAAACGGGACGGTATCCGGATGGATGCCGTCCCGCTTTGTTTGCTTTTATATGGAAAATTCACAGTCTATTCAATTATTTTGCTGTCTGCGTGTTATACTGAAACCAATGGAATCGGAAAGAGGGGAGCGGCATGAAAACACTGTATTATGGCGGTACCATTCACACCATGGAGCCGGACGGACAGGCCGAGGCTCTGCTGGTGGAAAACGGTGTGATCGCTGC
>CALWEB010000113.1 GCA_944376955.1 uncultured Agathobaculum sp.
TGGTATATGGCGTATATGCCCTGTTCCAGATCGGTTACGCGGGTGTGGCGGGCGATTTGGCGCGTGTCCATGAATATGCGCACGACCTGTATTTTGAGTCGGCGGGCATGATCCTGACGCTGGTCACGCTCGGCAAGTTTTTTGAAGCGCGCGCCAAGCGCAAGACGGGCGAGGCCATTGCCGCGCTCATGGATCTGCGGCCGCAGACTGCATCGGTCATACGCGGCGAACAAGAGGTCACGGTGCCGATCGAAGAGGTGCGCGTGGGCGATTATGTGATTGTGCGCGCGGGGCAGTCCGTCCCGGTGGACGGCCAGATTGTCGAGGGTCACGCTTATCTGGACGAGAGCGCGATCACGGGCGAGTCTATGCCGGTGGAAAAGCACAAGGGTGATACCGTGATCGGCGCAACAGTGACGAAAAACGGGTATTTTGCGATGAAAGCGTCCCGCGTGGGCGACGATACGACACTGAGCCAGATCATCCGGCTGGTCGAGGAGGCGGGCGCGTCCAAGGCGCCGATTGCCAAGCTGGCGGACAAAGTGGCGGGCGTGTTTGTGCCGGTGGTTATGTTGATTGCACTGGTCACTGCGGTGATCTGGCTGGTTGCGGGCGAAACGCCCAGCTTTGCGCTGACCCGTGCGATCGCGGTGCTGGTTATTTCCTGCCCGTGTGCGCTCGGACTGGCAACGCCGGTCGCTATCATGGTTGGTACGGGCGTGGGCGCGAAAAACGGCGTGCTGTTCCAGTCGGCCGAGGCGCTGGAAAACCTGCATAACGTGGATTGTGTTGTGTTGGATAAGACCGGCACGGTGACCGAAGGCCGTCCGGTTGTGACCGATGTCAAATCCTTCGGCGTTGAGCCGGAAGATCTGCTGTCGCTGGCGCTGTCGCTCGAGGTGCACAGCGATCATCCGCTCGCGGATGCTATCGTGCGCTATGCGCGTGACAAGCATATCAGGGAACGCAAAACCGATTCGTTTGAAATGATCGAAGGGCAGGGCGTGCGTGCGGTGATTGACGGCGTGCGCTGCATGGCGGGCAATGGCCGTATGCTGCTGGCAAACGGTCTGGCGCTGTCGCGCTCGATGAAGCAGATGGGGGAAAGCCTTGCTGCTGCCGGCAAAACACCGCTGTATTTTGCCGCAAACCGGCAGGTGGTCGGTATTTTCGCGGTGGCGGATGTACTCAAGCCGACCAGCCGCGAAGCGGTGGATACACTGCAAAAGATGGGCGTGCAGGTGACGCTGCTGACTGGCGACAACAAGGCAACCGCGCAGTCCATTGCCGCGGAGCTGGGCGTGCAGGACGTGGTGGCCGAAGTGTTGCCGCAGGATAAGGAACGCGTGGTGCGCGAAAAGCAGGCACAGGGCCGCAAGGTGGCGATGATCGGGGATGGCATCAACGACGCGCCTGCACTCGCCCGCGCAGACGTGGGCATTGCCATCGGCGCGGGCACGGATGTGGCCATTGCATCGGCGGATGTGGTGTTGATGAAGAGCGACCTGATGGATGCGGTCGATGCCGTCCGCCTGTCGCGCCAGACCATGCGCAATATCCGTGAGAACCTGTTCTGGGCGTTTTTCTATAACTGCATCGGCATCCCGATTGCGGCGGGGGTGCTCTGGCTGCCGCTGGGGCTCAAACTCAGCCCGATGATCGGTGCCGCGGCAATGAGTTTAAGCTCGGTTTGTGTGGTTTCCAACGCGTTGCGTTTGAAGTTTTTCAAGGCCTCTCCCAAGTCGGAGGGTAGCCAATATGTTGTTTTGCCGAAGGAGGAAACAAATCAGATGGAACAGACCAAAGTAATCCAGATCGAAGGTATGATGTGCGAGCATTGCGTGGCGCATGTGAAAAAGGCGCTCGAAGCGTTACCGGGCATTGTGGTGCAGGTAGACCTCCAGAGTGGCACGGCGAAGGTCACAGGCAGCACCCTGCCGGATGATGCCAAGCTGACCGAGGCGGTCGAGCAGGCAGGATACAAGGTGGTCGGCCTGCAATGAGGGCGGACCGGAAAAAGGTCGAGCCGCTGCTGCGCACGGCGCGTGGCCAGCTGGACGGCGTACTCAAGATGATTGAGGACGACCGTTATTGTATGGAGATTGTCACGCAGCTGCAGGCGGTTGAGTCGCTGGTGCATAAGGCGCAGCGCGAGGTGTTGCGCGCGCATCTGGCGGGCTGCGTGCAGGATGCGTTTGAGACGGGCGACGAGCAGGCCCGCGAGGGCAAGATCGACGAGATCATCAAGCTGCTCGACCGTGCATGAGCAAACACAAAAGCGGAACCGTTTCCGGTTCCGCTTTTTGCATGGTTTGGGGGCTTATAGGAAGTCGCGCAGCGCTTGGACCAGCCGATCCATCTGCTCGTCCGTGCCGACCGTGATACGCAGATAGTTGTCGATGCGCGGTAGTTTGAAATAGCGGATGAAGATATTCTTTTGCCGCAGGTATTCGAAAATCTCCGGCGCTTTCTGGGTTGGATGCGTAACAAACAGGAAGTTGGTCAGCGAGGGGGAGACGGTAAAGCCCAGCTCGCGCAGCGCGTCTGCCGTCCGCTCGCGCGTGGCGATCACCTTGCGGCAGGTGTCCTGAAAATACGCTTTGTCCGCGACTGCGGCCTCGCCCGCGGCGAGTGCGACCGCGTCCATCGTGTAGGAATTGTACGAGTTTTTGACCGCTTCGAGCGTTGCAATCAGCGTTTCCGAGCCGAGCGCATAGCCGATGCGCAGCCCCGCGAGCGAGCGGGATTTGCTCATGGTCTGCACGACGAGCAGGTTTTCATACTTTTCGATGAGCGGCACTGCGCTCTGTGCGCCGAAGTCCACATAGGCTTCGTCGATGATGACTACGCAGTCCGCGTTGTGCTGCAAGAGATCCTCAAGGAAGTCAAGCGACACACCGCGACCGGTCGGCGCGTTCGGGTTGGGCAGGACGATGCCGCCGTTTGGGCGGTCGTAGTCGCGGATGTTTACGCAGAAGTTTTCGTCCAGCGGCACGGTCTCATAGGGGATGCGGAACAGGTCGCACCAGACCGGATAGAACGAATAGGTGATATCCGGATAGAGAATCGGCTGCTGGGAGCAGAAAAATGACTGGAACGCGAGCGCAAGCACGTCGTCCGAGCCATTGCCGAGGAACACCTGCGTCGGTTTTACGCCAAAGCGGTTTGCCAGCGCGGTTTTGAGCGCTTTGCCGTTCGCGTCCGGATAGAGTGCAAGACGCGATGCGTCGAACGTGCGCAACACTTCGGCCACGCCCGGCGCGGGTGGGTATGGGTTTTCGTTGGCGTTTAACTTGATGATATCGTCGCTCTGCGGTTGCTCGCCCGGCACATAGGGGTCGATGCGGCGCAGCTTTGCAAGAAAGGGCTTGTCCATCGGGAAAACTCTCCTTTATTTTTTTACTGACTGCGGATAGTTTATCACAGTAAAGCGAGAAAGTCAAGCCCTGTTTGTGTGCGCGCAAAAAGCGTGATATAATCATGCTATCAACCGTGGGAGGGAGAGACATGAAAAAGGCAGGATATGTGCTTGGCTTCGCGGCTGTTTTGTGGATGTTGTTTTTGCTGTGGGTGCGGGTGATGACGGTTGCGGACATCGGTCCGGCCATGCGCCCGTATTACGACGCGGTTTCGCCACTATTCAGCACGCCTGCGATTTGGCTGGTATTGTCCGCTGCGCTTACCTGTAACATGATCGTGCGGCTATTCCACGGAAAATGCACCGGTGCGGAAAAGGTGGTTGCCTTGGTGGTTGCCCTGCTGTGTTTGGTCAGTGTATTTGGCTGGGCGATCATTACCGCGCTGGTTGCCGCAGCTTGATTGCATAAGGAGAACATGATGTATCAACCTTTAGCGGATAAAATCCGCCCGAAAACCTTGGACGACGTGGTCGGTCAGCGGCATCTGCTCGGCAAAACCGGCCTGCTGCGCCGCGTGATCGAGTCGGGCACGATCCCGAATATGATTTTTTACGGCCCGTCCGGCGTGGGCAAGACCACGGTTGCGTCCATCATCGCAAAACAGACCGAGCGAAAGCTGTATCACCTCAACGCCACGACTGCGGGCATTGCGGACATCAAGGCGATCATCGATGAGCTGGACACCTTCCTGGCGCCAAACGGCGCGCTGGTGTATCTGGACGAGATTCAGTATTTTAACAAAAAGCAGCAGCAGAGCCTGTTGGAGTTCATCGAAACGGGCAAAATGACGCTGATTGCCTCCACGACGGAAAATCCGTATTTTTACGTCTATAACGCGATACTCAGCCGCAGCACGGTGTTTGAGTTCAAACCCATCGAGGCCGCGGACATGGAGCGTGCAGTCGAGCGGGCGTTTGCGCTTGCCATTGGCGACAAGGGCACGCCTGTGGAGGCCGGGGTCGCGGCCTACATCGCGCAGGCGGTCGGCGGGGATGTGCGCAAGGCGCTGGGCGCGGTCGAGCTGCTGGTGCTGGGCGCAGGTGAGGATGGCGTGACACTGGCAGACGCCAAGCAGGCAGCGCAGCGTTCCAACATGCGCTACGACCGCGACGGCGACAGCCATTACGATATCCTGTCCGCGCTGCAAAAGTCCATCCGCGGCTCGGACCCGGACGCTGCGCTGCACTATTTGGCGCGGCTGCTCGAAGCGGGCGACATGATCTCGGCCGCGCGGCGGATGCTGGTGATTGCGTCTGAGGACATTGGCCTTGCCTATCCGCAGTGCGCGGCCATTGTGAAAGCGTTGGTGGACAGCGCATTTCAGCTCGGCTTGCCCGAGGCACGCATCCCGCTTGCCGAAGCGGTCATCCTGATGGCGACCGCGCCCAAGTCCAACAGTGCTGCCGCCGCGATTGATGCGGCCATGGCAGATGTGCGCGCAGGGCATACGGGCGATATCCCGGCGCACATCAAGGACGCACACTACGGCGGCGCGCAAAAGCTTGGCCGCGGGCTGACTTATCAGTATCCGCACGCATTTCCCAATCATTGGGTGCGGCAGCAGTACCTGCCGGACGAAATCCGGGATGCACATTACTATGATTATGGTCCAAATAAGAACGAGCAGGCGGCCAAAGCCTATTGGGAGCGCATCAAGGGCGGACAGTAACGCTCATTCGAACACGGTCGCTATGTATTTCCGGTCGCAGCTGGCGGGGGTATACACCCATTCGTCGATGTGCCCCTCGGTGATAAAATACTGCGGCGGGTCGGGCTCGCCCGCAGGGGCGAGGACGTCGATGACAGTCAGCTTGATCTTCATGCGCTGCGGCAGGATGGATTTGATGTAAACCGATACGATCGTGCCGGGGGCCAAGTCGTCGCGCGGCTCGGCAAGGCCGGACAGGTTGGGGGAAAGCTCGATAAAGATGCCGTAGGGCTCAACCGAGCGCACCACCCCGCGCACGGTTTCGCCGGGCGAAAACAGCGCGGCGTTTTGCTCCCATGTGCCGAGCAGTTCGCGGTGGGTCAGCGAAATGCGGCGCGCAGCTGGATCGACCGAGCGCACGACTGCGCGGATGTGTTGGCCGACGAGCAGCCGGTCGGACGGATGGAAGATCCGCGAAACCGACAGGTTTTCAATCCCGATGAGCGAGGCCACGCCGCAGCCGATATCGACAAATGCGCCGAAGCTTTCCAGATGGGTGACCGCGGCGGGGATCACGTCACCCGGGCGCAGCGTGTCGAGCAAATGGTCCTGCGCGTGCTGTTGCGCGATCGTGCGGGACAGCCACACGATCGGCACGTCCGCGCTTTCGTCAATTTCGGTGACGGTAAAGCAGGTGGGCTTGCCCACGCGGGACAGGATGGCAATCTCTCGCGTGTCGCCTTCGGCCACACCCAGCGCGCAGCACGAGCGCGGCATGATGCCCTGCGCAAAGCCGAAATCGAACAGCAGGTCGTGCGCGGCGGTGCATCGCTGCGCGACCGCTTCCAGAATCATCCCTTCGTCCTGTGCCGCCCGCAGCCCGTCGAGGGATGCGAGCGCCTGCTGCACCTCGGGCAGCGCAGTGTAACTGCCCTCGGGCAGATAGCATTCGCTTGTTTTCATAATATAGCAGAGCCTCCTTTGGGGTCTGCCTTACTATATGAAAAAACGGCTGGGATTAGCACTGCAAATGTGGTATGATGAAAATGAACGGATGGCCGCTGCCATCCGGCAGGAAGGGGGAAATGCAGTATGGACGTGCAGGTCGGCGATCTTCTGACGATGAAAAAGCCGCATCCCTGCGGCTCCAAGCAGTGGAAGGTGCTGCGCACGGGTATGGATTTCAAACTCAAGTGTACAGGGTGCGGGCATGAGGTCATGCTGCCGCGCTCGAAGGCGGAAAAAAACATCCGACTGATTGAACGGGAGGGGAAACCGGTATGTTGATCGACGGAAAACAGATGCATTTGCAGATTACCAAGGGCGATGTGGGACGGTATGTGATTTTGCCGGGCGATCCGGCGCGCTGCGCGAAGATTGCACGCTATTTCGACGATTCCAAGCAGATCGCGCAGAACCGCGAGTACACGATCTGGACGGGCACGCTGGATGGCGAGCCGGTGGCCGTTTGCTCGACCGGCATCGGCGGCCCGTCGGCTGCGATCGCGCTGGAAGAGCTGGTCGAGTGCGGCGCAGATACCTTCATCCGCGTGGGCACTTCGGGCGGCATCGTAGACGAGGTCTGCGGCGGCGACATCGTGATTGCAACCGCGGCTATCCGACAGGAGGGCACGAGCCGCGAATATCTGCCGGTCGAGTTCCCAGCGGCGGCGAACTTCGAGGTTGTCAGCGCGCTGCGGGATGCGGCCAAACAGCTCGGCCTGACCCACCACATCGGCGTCATCCAGTCCAAGGACAGTTTTTACGGTGAAATCCGTCCGGCGCAGCAGCCCATCGCGGATGAACTGCTCGCTAAGTGGAAGGCTTGGAAGGCGGCGGGCGCGCTCACGAGCGAAATGGAAACCGCGGCGCTGCTGATCGTCTCACAGGTGCTGCATGTGCGCTGCGGCGCGGTGCTCAACGTCCTGTGGAACGCGGACAACGACGAGGCGCCGAACATCCCGCCGGACGCGGCGGAGCGCGGCGTGCGCACGGCGGTCGAGGCGCTGCGAATCCTGATCCGGGAGGATAAAACGCACTGACATGGAACAACAGAAAAAGCAAAAGCGCACGGCCGATCTGGGGAACGACCCGGTCGGCCCGCTGCTTGTCCGCCTTGCGCTGCCGACGGTGTGCGCGCAGGTGGTCAACCTTTTGTACAACATTGTAGACCGCATCTATATCGGGCAGATCCCGGTGGAAGGCAAGCTTGCACTGACCGGTATGGGCGTTACCTTCCCGGTCATCACGCTGATTTCGGCGTTCGCCGCGCTCATCGGCATGGGCGGCGCGCCCCATGCCTCGATCGCGATGGGCGCGGGTGAGCATGAAAAGGCCGAGCGCACACTCGGCACCTGCACCGCTGCCCTGTGGGGGCTGGCGATTGTGCTGACCGCACTGTTCCTGCTGTTTCAGGAGCCGCTGCTCGTGCTGTTCGGTGCGTCGGCGGATACACTGCCTTATGCGATGCAGTACTTGAATATCTATGTGCTGGGCACGATTTTTGTGATGACCGCGCTGGGGCTCAATGGCTTCATCACGGCGCAGGGCAAATCCAGCGTGGCGATGAAAACCGTGCTGATCGGCGCGGTGCTCAACGTCGTGCTGGACCCGGTGTTCATCTTCGTGTTCGGGATGGGCGTGCGCGGCGCGGCAATCGCCACGGTGATTTCGCAGGCGGTGTCGGCCTTATGGGTGGTGCGGTTTCTGACCGGTGCCAAAAGCACGCTGCGGCTGAAAAAGGCGTTTTTCCGGCTGGACAAACGGCTGCTGCTGCCCGCAATCGCGCTGGGGATGTCGCCCTTTGTGATGCAGTCTACCGAAAGCCTGCTGACGGTGACCTTTAACGTGTCCTTGCAGAAATACGGCGGCGATCTGGCCGTCGGCGCGATGACCATTCTGACCTCAGTTGCGCAGATGGTGCAGATGCCGCTGATGGGACTGGCGCAGGGCGCGCAGCCGATTTTAAGCTTCAACTACGGCGCGAAGCGGCCCGACCGGATGAAGCAGTCGGTCCAATACACCCTGCTGATCGCCTGTGTGTTTGCATTCGGCGTCTGGGCGCTTGCGATGATCGCACCACATATGCTCGCGTGCCTGTTTGCGCACGACAGCGCGCTGATCGACGAGACTGCTTGGGCGCTGCGCATTTATTTTGCAGTGGGCTTTGTGGCGGCGTTCCAGAATACGTTCCAGCAATGCTTCGTTGCACTGGGTGAGGCCAAGATTTCGCTGTTCCTCGCGCTGGAGCGCAAAATCATCCTGCTCATCCCACTGATCCTGATTTTGCCGCATTTCTTTGGGGACAAACTGTTTGCGGTGTTCTTTGCTGAGCCGGTGGCAGACCTGCTCGCTGCTGCGACAACGACCACCCTGTTTTTGATCCGCTTCCGGCAGATCCTGCACCGCGTGCAGGAAAAGGGGAAAGGTCTGTAACTGAAAAGGGGAATGAAAAAAGCTTCGGAAACCATGTTTCCGAAGCTTTTTTTACAGAACGTGTATGTGCAAATTGCACAACACAGGGACGTTGGGATTTCTCAGGACAACGTTCTTTTTTCAGGCAATGGACGTGGGAAAAGACACATGGGAAAAATCCCCTTTTTTCAATCGCGTTTGGAAGAAGCCGAAATAATTTTGGCTACTTGTTCTATTGAAGGAAAAACATTTTGGGCGCATAATATGGCTCATCAATAAAACATGAGAGAAGGAAAATAACATGATTCAATCGCAAGACATCAAACGGATACTTTCCCAAATCCCGTCGGGTAAAACGATGCCCATTAAGGGTATTCAAAAACTGGTCAGTGACAATTTTTTGTTGACTGATGAGGATCTGCAGCCGCACACACATACCCGGAAAACGACTTATCCGCGTTGGAAGCATCGATTACAAGGCGTTCTGCATGGGTTAAAGGGCAACAACCAGGTTTTACATAACAAATTGACACACCAATATACATTCTTATAAGATTGGTTACCGGCTTTCCATCCAGCGTCATCGGGTGAACCATATTGCGGATTGACGACAAACGAGACAAGGGACTGCGCCCGCGCAATGCGCGGCGCAGCCCCTTGCTGATTGCAAACGTGTTTTGCAAGTGGGGTTATTCGAGTTCGAAAGCACCGGTATAAAGCTGGTAATACTTGCCGTGTTCGGCAATCAGCTGCTCGTGGTTGCCGCGCTCGATGATATGGCCGAGCTGGAGCACCATAATCACGTCCGCGTTCTGTACGGTGGACAGACGGTGCGCGATGACGAATACCGTGCGGCCGTACATCAGGCTGTCCATGCCCGCCTGTACGATCGACTCCGTGCGCGTGTCGATCGAGCTGGTCGCCTCATCGAGGATCATCACCGGCGGGTCGGCCACGGCCGCACGCGCGATCGAGATCAACTGGCGCTGGCCCTGCGAGAGGCTGCCGCCCTCACCGTCGATGACCGTGTCGTAGCCATCGGGCAGGCGGCGGATGAAGTCATCCGCGTTGGCCAGTTGTGCCGCCGCCTCAACTTCCTGATCGGTCGCTTCCAGATTGCCATAGCGGATGTTGTCGCGGATCGTGCCGGTGAACAGGTTGGTGTCCTGCAAAACAATGCCCAGCGAGCGGCGCAGATCGGACTTCTTGATCTTGTTGATGTTGATGCCGTCATAGCGGATCTTGCCGTCCGCAATGTCGTAAAAGCGGTTGATCAGGTTGGTGATCGTGGTCTTGCCCGCGCCGGTTGCACCGACGAAGGCGACCTTTTGGCCGGGCTCGGCGTACAGCGTGATGTTGTGCAGCACGATCTTATCCGGGTTGTAGCCGAAGTCCACGTCGTAGAACCGCACGTCGCCCTTGACCTGCTGGTAGGTGATCGTGCCGTCCTCATGCGGGTGCTTCCAGGCCCAGATATTTGTCTTTTCGGGCGTTTCGGTCAGGTTGCCGTCCTTGTCGTACTTGGCATTAACCAGCGTGACATAGCCGTTGTCCTGTTCCGGCTCTTCGTCCATCAGCTCGAAGATACGCTCGGCACCGGCCAGCGCCATGATGATCGAGTTGAACTGCTGCGAGATCTGGGTCACCGGCATGGTAAACGACTTGGTCAGCTGCAGGAAAGAGGCGATAACGCCGATGGTGATGCTGCTGCCGACCACACCGGACAGTGCCAGCGTGCCGCCGACCACGGCCACCAGTACATACAGCAGGTTACCGATGTTGGCCATGATCGGCATGAGGATGTTGGCAAAGGTGTTGGCGTTCTTCGCGCTTTCGCGCAGCGCGTCGTTGAGCACATCAAACTGTTCTTTGCACTTTTCCTCGTGGCAGAACACCTTGACGACCTTCTGACCGCCGATCATTTCTTCGATATAGCCGTTGACCTTGCCCAGCGCGGTCTGCTGCTCGAGAAAGAAGCGGGCAGACTGGCCGCCGATGCGCTTGACAACCACCAGCATCACAAAGATGCCGAGCAGCACGAAGATGGTCAGCCAGATGTTGGTCACCAGCATAGCGATGAATACCGCGATGATGGTAATCAGCGAGGAAAACATCTGCGGTACGGACTGGCTGAGCATCTGCTGGAGCGTATCGGTATCGTTGGTGAAGTGGCTCATCAGGTCGCCGTGGGTATGCGTGTCAAAATAGCGGATGGGCAGCTTCTGCATCCGCTCAAACATTTCGTCGCGCACCTGCTTGAGAATGCCCTGCGAGATCGAAACCATGATGCGGTTATAGAGGAAGGTCGAAACAATGCCCACCAGATACACCAGCGCCATCAGTGCGATCGCGTGGATCAGGCCGGTGAACACCGGCGAAGCCTGCAAAAGCAATGGCGCGATATAATCGTCAATCAAGACGCGCAGGAACATCGAGCCTGCGACGTTTGCCACCGCGGAAAACAGGATGCAGATCAGTACTACGGCGAACTGCACGGCGTAGCCGCCTTTAAAGTAACGGAGCAAACGCGCGAGGGTTTTCCTCGGGTTTTTGCTGCGCTTGCCGCCGGCCATTTGGCCATGACGGCCCGGACCGCCCATCGGTCCTCTCATTCCGGGTCCCGGCATTATTCCTCGCCTCCTTTCTTCATCTGCTGGTTGTAGATTTCCTGATAAATGGTGTTGTTGGCCAGCAGCTCGTCATGCGTGCCGACCGCTTGGATCGCGCCGCCGTCCAGAATGACGATCTGATCCGCATCCTGCACGGAGGAGATGCGCTGCGCGATGATCAGCTTGGTTGTGTCCGGGATCTCTTCCGCGAATGCCTTGCGGATCAGCGCATCGGTCTTGGTATCGACTGCGCTGGTCGAGTCGTCCAGAATCAGCACCTTGGGCTTTTTCAGCAGCGCGCGGGCGATGCACAGACGCTGCTTCTGGCCGCCGGATACATTAGTACCGCCCTGCTCGATGTAAGTGTCGTATTTATCCGGCATCTGCTCGATGAACTCATCGGCCTGTGCCAGATGGCAGACGCGCTCGATCTCTGCGTCGCTTGCGTGCTCATCGCCCCAGCGCAGGTTTTCCTTGATCGTGCCGGAGAACAGCACGTTTTTCTGCAATACCATCGCGACCTGCTCACGCAGTGCCTCGATGTCGTAGTCGCGCACATCCACACCGCCAACCTTGACCGAGCCGGTGGTCACATCGTACAGACGCGGGATCAACTGCACCAGTGTGGATTTTGCCGAGCCGGTGCCGCCCAGAATACCGATCGTCTGTCCGGCCTTGATGTGCAGGTTGACGTCGCGCAGCGCAAGCTTGTTTGCGTCGCCCTTATAGCTGAAGTTTACGTCCTCAAAGTCGATGTCGCCGTTCTTGACCTCGGTGACCGGGTGCGCCGGGTTGTGCAGGTCGGATTTTTCTTCCAGCAGCTCGACGATGCGTTCCGCACTGGCCTTGGACATGGTGATCATGACGAAAACCATGGCCACCATCATCAAACTCATCAGGATTTGCATCGCGTAGGAGAACAGGCTGGTCAGCTCGCCGGTCGTCATGGTGCCGCCCACGATCAGGCGCGCGCCAAACCACGAGATCAGCAGCATACAGGCATACATGCAGAACTGCATCAGCGGCATGACGCCCGCCATGGTCTTCTGTGCCTTGGAGAACTGGCGGTACAGCAGACCGGATACGCCTTTGAATTTCTCGGTTTCGTGATCTTCCCGCACATAGGCCTTGACCACGCGGATGCCGCGCACATTTTCCTGTACCACCGTGTTCATGCGGTCGTACGTCTTAAACACGCGCTCAAATACCGGTGCAACGGCCTTCATCAGCAGCCCCAGACCGATGGCCAAGATCGGCAGCACGCACAGGAAGATCAGCGCCAGCTGGCTGTTGATCTGGAACGCCATGACCAGTGCGAACACCAGCATCACCGGGCAGCGCACGGCAATACGCGTACACATCTGGAACGAGTTCTGCACGTTGGTGACGTCGGTCGTCAGACGGGTGACGATCGAACCGGTGGAGAACTTATCAATGTTCGAAAAGGAGAAATCCTGCACCGCGTAATACATATCATGGCGCAGGTTGCGGGCAAAGCCCGTGGAGGCACGCGCGGCATAGGTGCCCGCGGCTGCGCCGAAGACCAGCGCCAGCATGGCGCAGACGATCAGAATGATGCCGTATTTCCAGATTTCCCCCATGTTTTGCGCATCAATGCCTTTGTCGATCAGCAGGGCCATCACCGCGGGGATGACGACCTCCATCACAACCTCCAGCACAACGAAAAACGGCGTGAGCAGCGCGTCTTTTTGAAACTCACGCACGCTTTTTAACAGCCTCTTAATCATCCTTGTCCCTCCGAAGCTTTGCGTTGATAATTTTCCAGGTTGGCACGGATTTTTTCACAGACACGAAACCAGACGGCAAGCTCCTCCGGATCAATGCCCTCTTCCATGAGCGCCTCAGTTTGCGCCATCGCCTGATGGATGCGCTCATAGAGCGCTTTGGCTTGTTCGGTCAGCACCAGACGCTTGAGCCGCCGGTCCTGCTCCACCGGTTCGCGCCGCAGCAGGCCGTGTTCTTCCATCAGATTGAGGATCCCGGTTGCGGTCGAACGCCGGATGCGGAAATAGGTTTCGACATCCCGCTGGAAGCGCTCCTCCTTGGCCTGCATCAGGAACCAAAGGATCATCGCTTGCATCCCGGTGATGTTTGCCATTTCGTCTTTACCGGTGGTGCAGACCATCTGCCGTTTGATCAGGTTGTTGAGCATGCCAAGCTCCGTGCCGATTCGCTTGTCACACACTTTGTTAGCCTCCTTACTATTAGCTTACTAACACATTATAGCGGGTTGGGAGGCAATGTCAACCATCTTCACAGAATGTTCAAAAAAAAGCCTGCCGCATGTCAATGCGGCAGGCTATGACCCGATGGGTTTTGTGCAGGTTTACGGTTGGTACGGTGGGGAAAGATACAATTTCTGTAAAAGCATTCGGCCGGTGCGTGTGCGGAACAGCCGTTCCTCCGCGGTGCGGCAGGCGTCCGGCGGCAGGGCATCCTCGTAGGCGTTGACCAGGAAGTCCGCCTCGACCAGAATGCGGAAGTCCGTGTCCTCGGATGCCGCATAAGTGTGGTGGTGCGCGATCAGCCAGAGGATGCGCTCACGCGCTGCCGGGTCGGCTCCCACCTGTTCGAGCAGTGGCGCTGCGACCGCCGGACCTTCCGCTTCCTGCCACTGGCCGGCGGAGGAGCCGTGCTTGCGCTCGGCTTCGTGGATGCCGATGTCGTGCAGGATGGCAGCCGCCTCCAACGTATTCTGCGTTTGCGCATCCAAGCCTTCGCGCTGCCCGATGAGGCGGCAGAACGCATAGACCTTCAAAAAATGCTGCACCCGGCGCGGGTCGCCTGCGTCGTATGCGACAGCCAGTTCGGTCAGTTTGGTAATATCGATCATGATAAGCCCTCCCATTGGAATTTCTGCATGTCTACGCGGCCGTCCGGCGTAAATTCTACGCCATCGGCTTCCAGCATGGCGCGCTGCACATCCGCACCGCCGAACGCAAAGGCAGGGGAGGTGCGGCCGTCTTTTGTCACCACACGGTAGCAGGGGATGCCCTCGGGGTCGGGGTTGGCGTGCAGCGCATAGCCGACCACCCGCGCCCAGCGCGGATTGCCTGCAAGGAACGCCACTTGTCCATAAGTGGCCACCGTGCCGCGCGGGATACGGCGCACCACGGCGTAAATTCGTTCAAAAGTTGTTATTTTGCAAGTTTCTCCTTTGATGGTTTCATTATATCAGCGAAACTTTATAATTTCTATCCCTTTCATAAAAGAAAAAAAGGTATATTATTAACATGCTAAAGTATTGCGCTCTACGGCAAAATACTATATAATAGGGAATGCACTACCGCGAGTATGTAAGTTATTCCGCACTTTTCCCTGAAAATTGGAAAGAGATTGCGGCAGAAATGTAAGGAGGACAAACAAAATGGCACTTACCAATTCTTACCTCAAGCGCGTGTATGAGACCGTACAAAAGCGCAATCCGAACGAGCCGGAATTTCAGCAGGCGGTTCTCGAAGTTCTCGAGAGCTTTGAGCCGGTTGTCGAAGCCCGTCCCGAGCTGGAGAAGAACGGCATCATCGAGCGCATCGTGGAGCCGGAGCGCATGATCATGTTCCGTGTTCCGTGGGTGGACGACGAGGGCAAGGTTCAGGTCAACCGTGGCTTCCGCGTGCAGTTCAATTCCGCGATCGGCCCCTACAAGGGCGGTCTGCGCTTCCATCCGTCGGTGAACGCTTCGGTTATCAAGTTCCTCGGCTTTGAGCAGTGCTTCAAGAACAGCCTGACCAGCCTGCCCATGGGCGGCGGCAAGGGCGGTTCCGACTTTGACCCGAAGGGCAAGTCCGATGCGGAAGTCATGCGTTTCTGCCAGTCCTTTATCACCGAGCTGTCCAAGCACATCGGCCAGTTCACCGATGTACCGGCGGGTGATATCGGTGTTGGTGGCCGTGAGATCGGCTTTATGTACGGCCAGTACAAGCGTCTGCGCAACGAGTTCACCGGCGTTTTGACCGGCAAGGGCCTGTCCTACGGCGGCTCGCTGGCTCGCACCGAGGCAACTGGCTACGGCCTGTGCTACTACATGAAGGAAATGCTCGCATACAAGGGCACTTCGTTCGAGGGCAAGACGGTTGCGATCTCCGGTTCGGGCAACGTTGCCATCTATGCTTGCCAGAAGGCGACCGAGCTGGGCGCAAAGGTTGTCACCATGTCTGACTCCAACGGCTTCATCTATGATCCCAACGGCATCAACCTCGATGTGGTCAAGGACATCAAGGAAGTCAAGCGCGGTCGCATCAAGGAGTACGCTGAGCGTGTTCCGGGCAGCACCTACACCGAGGGCCAGCGTCCGTGGAGCGTTAAGTGCGATATCGCACTGCCCTGCGCTACTCAGAACGAGCTGGACGAGAATGACGCCAAGGCACTGATCGCCAACGGCTGCAAGTTCGTTGCTGAGGGCGCGAACATGCCGTCCACCCCGGAGGCTGTTGCGGCATTCCAGGCAAACGACGTATTCTTTGGCCCGGCAAAGGCTGCAA
>CALWEB010000114.1 GCA_944376955.1 uncultured Agathobaculum sp.
TATCCAGCAAAGCGCGCATGCGCGCGAGCAGCGCCGTGTCGCCGTCCAGATCGGCTGACACCGCATCAATGAAATCCTTATACGACATCGACGCACCCACATAGCCCGCAGGAATGCTGTCCATGAACCGGTTGGGCTGGGTGCTGGCCTGCAACATCATGCTGTATTCATAGTAGTACGGGTCACTGTACTGCGCGCGCAGCGCGCTCTTCCGCTCGGTCAGAAAGGCACGCAGCGCGGCCGTATCCGCAAGCGGTGGGCTTTGCAGCCAAGCGGCAAGCGCCTGCACAGCCTCACCCGCCTTGCCCGCTTCACTAGATCCACCAAGGACAAGCGCCGGGTGCAGGGTGTCCGGATCGTCATACCGCTCGCCCGAAGACATACCCAGATATCCTGATAGACCAGCCGCCTGCATGCGGTCATTTAGGAATTCGCACAGCAGACACCACAGCGCGGTGTCCTCGTTTTTGACCTCGACCGGAAAGTATAACGAAAAGGACGGCGCCTGGCTCTGTGCTTCCTCGTTAAAATAATACGTCACGCCCTCTACGTTCTCGTTTATCTGGTTCATCGAGAACGGATCGTGCGCAAAATCTTCCAGATCCAGCATCGGCAGGCGGGCAAGCACAGCCGGATCGTCCGGCTGGTCGAGCCATGCGTTGAAATCCTCGGTGTCCCGCTTGACCTGCTCCAGTTCCGACGCGGTCAGCTGCGGCTCAAGGGTTTCCGGCTGCGTCGCGCCGTTGCCCGAAACCACAAGGGTCTGGTACGGGCTATCCATCCATTCGGCGGCAAGTGCCTTGAAGTAGTCCGGATCGTTCCGCAAACCGCTGATCACCTCCGCACGACCGACACAGGCCAGTGGATCATTCGCATAGGCGAAGCCCATGAAAACCTCCTCACGGCCGAACTGCTGCGCCTCTTCCTGCTGGTCGAGCGCGTCGTTCAGCATATCGGCTGGGATGCCATTCTGCGCGATATCGGCAAGCGCCTGCTGCATCGCCGCGACTGCCGCATCTTTCTGCCCGATTGGTACCTGCGATAGAATGATGCCGACATTGTAGACTCCGCCTGCATTGCCGCCCACGGTATAGGCCAGCGCGTCTGGGAACTGCGCACGCAGCATTTGCTGTATGCAGGTCACCAGCGCGCCCCATGCCTCAGACTTTTTGCTGTCCAGCAGGCTTGGACCATGCGCCATAAAGCCGATATCAACCGTCTGCGTTGTTTCTGTGATATTGTACTCCTGCACCAACTTGGACGGCGCGACCGACTCCGCATCAATTTGGATCGTAGGGCGGTTCCGATCACCCGCTTGGTCAAGATACTTGTCTAGCATGGCGAGCGTTTTATCAATGTCCTGCTCGCCAGCTGTATAAATCAGCATATTGGAAGGCGTGTAATAAGTATCATAAACCCGCATGACATCCTCATAGGTCAAATCGAGGATGTCTGGGATCGCTCCACCCGCATCAAACGTCGGCGAGGTATCCCCGTACAGGTTTTCGTACAACTGGCTGGACACAAAGTTCAGCGAGTTCTGCGCGGTATCTAAATTGCGCAAGCGCAGCTCGCTGTACACAATGCCATTATACTGCGCTTTGCCATTTACCCATTCGGTACGGATGCCCTGCTGCTTGAAGATATTCGGCTCGGTGCGCAGGCGCGGAAACAGTACACAAGTGGTGTAGATATCCGCAAGGTTGTAGAAATCCTGCTCATCCGTGGTGGAGAACACATAGGTCGTATAGTCCTCGCTCGTATAGGCGTTGATTTCCTGTGCAACCGAACTGTTCTGCAAAATGTGCATCAGGTCGTTCAAGGGATACTGCTCGCTGCCGCACAGCAGCGAGTGCTCAAGGACATGGTTCGCACCTTTGCTGTCCTCAGGCGGCGTGCGGAAGCCGACGGCAAACTCGCGCGTTTCGCTGCCGTTGTCCAGCCACACTACCTGAGCACCCGTATCTGTGTGCTCGAGCAGATGATAGGTGCCTCCATCCGCTTGCTCCGTCCGAAGTTCTGTAAACCCATAGTCCGACTCCCAGCTAGCTGCAAACGCCTGCGCCGGCCATATGGGCATAAACAATGCTGCTGTGAGAACCCATGCTGTCATCTTTTTGAACATGAAATCCACCCCATTCTCTAACCGTATTATTTGCAATAGTACAGTTAGTATATTATCATAAGTGCGACTACCTGTCAACCGCGGTAGCAGGTGTTCATACGACTTACCCGCCATACCCCACCTCGTACATGCAACGCCTCTGTTTATAGGAGCCGCTGCATTAAAAATGGTTCATTGGATCGTTTCCAGAAAGTTTCATATCATAATGGCTTTTGTTGTTCTGTTTGCCAATAAAACCGGAATCAACAAAAAAAAAGAAGGAGCCATCAGGCTCCCTCCACTTCACAGTTTCGTTTTCGATAAACAATAATCTCCGGGTCAGATCCACCACTTCCATACGCACACACCAGCAGGTACTCCGCATCGCCTACAACGCCATAGCAACGCTCTGTACCGGGGATCTCAATCTGGTTGCCCAGATACACTTTATTATCTTCCAGCAGCTTTATCGAAGTCCCATTTGAAAGCCTATACTCCAAATTCACATAACAACCGCTAAGATAGTAGAGGTCGTCCACCTGCAGCCCCTTGACACCTAATGCATTTACTTCCTTGACCAGACGGTCTTTCTGACGCGCGAGATTCTCGAGACCGCCATCTTTCACCCATTCTGCTGCCACACAAACACCGCCGAAAGGGTGACCATCCACCTGTTCGCATCCGCCACACGCAGCAAGACACAGACAGTCTTTGCAGCACTCTGTCCCGCAAATCGATATCATATTATTCTCCCCCCTTTTAATCGAAACTGTACGATTGCAGACTCTTTTTGCAGCCATTCTTTTCATAGAAATGCTCCACTCCCGGCTGGGCACCAAAATACAGAAGCGTAGGCGCATTTTCTTTTGCTAGTTGCAAAAGGCGGCTTCCAATCCCCTGTTTTTGGTAGGCTGGAAGCACCAACAGTTCAGTGATTGTCCCGAAGAAATATCCATCTGTCAAAATACGCAGACAGCCAACCAGTTCACCGCCCTCATACGCGGTGATATTCAGCGTCCGCGACAATGCAACGGCGGTCTTCGGTAAGTCATATTCCCCTTTCCATATCCGATTGACAAAAGGAACAAATCTTTCAGCGGTTAGTTTGCGATCATCTACAATGTATTCCACGATTTCAACACGCCCTTTCTAGGACTAGAAATTTTTTATTCTTTCCTCAACACCCTATTTGTTCTAAATTTAAACCTCCGAAATGTCTGACTGCAAAAGACCATCATATCTCTCTGCAACTCTCAACAACTGCCCAATCAGTTGAGTATCCTGCATCCCCCAATACTCTGCATCACACACCAGAATCAAACGTCGTTTTGCGCGGCTGACAGCGGTATTGATGACACGTTTTCCATTGCTCTCC
>CALWEB010000115.1 GCA_944376955.1 uncultured Agathobaculum sp.
TGCAGCGGATGGTCATTGACAAGGACAAAAACGTGACTAAAGTGCAGGGCTTTGAGTTTGTCAGCCCCGAGGTGGAGTCGGAAATGGCTTGTCCGGGCAATTTATTCATTTTTGCGCTGAACCATGATGGCACGCCCATGCTGTACTGTTCCTACAAGCTGTATTCCTTTGCCATGTATGACGATGGTGTGCTGCTGCGCTCCTATGTCCCATGTCAAAGGGCAGACGGGGCGGTAGGGCTGTATGACGAAGTCAGCGGGCAGTTTTTCGGCAATGCCGGCACAGGCGTGTTTGTTGCGGGGCCGGAAGTCCCGTGGTATAAGCCCACCGGTATGATGTTGCGCGAGACCTTTATCGATGCGCGCGACCTGCAAAGCGCCGCCGACCCGGATGTGCCGCTGACCGATGAGGAATATCAGGCTGCGCTGAATACACGCGGGCAGGAGGCGCTGGCGGATGCCCCGCTGGTGCAGAACTTCAGCGCGTCCGTGCGCACCCGTGACGCGACCTACCGTTACGGGGAGGACTTCCTGCTCGGGGACACCATTACGGTGACAGATGAGCGGCTGGGCATATCGGTCAGCGCGGTCGTGGAGGGCGTGGAGCGGTCGGTTGGCAGGACGGGCGAGGATATGGTGCTCACGCTCGGCTATGGCCTGCCGACCCTGTCGGACAGATTACGGAAAGCGGGGGTATAAATGTCGGTCTATTACGGCTTTTTTGATGCGAAATTCGAGGAAAGCACCGCGTCCTATGACCGGGAGTATGATTCTGCGGATTTCACACAGTATTTCGGTGAGATCGTCGGCTCGGGCGTGTGTATCCACGACAACCCGGACAGCATGAAGGTCTCGGTGCAGGAAGGCAGTGCGGTTATCGCGCCGGGCTATCTATTCATCGACGGATATTGGCTCAAGAACGACGCGGATTATGTTGTCGGGCTGCCTGCGGACGGCGTGTATGCGGTGCTGGCGCAGCTCGATCTGGGTAACCGGATGGTCCGAATCGACGTGCAGCCCAAGCGAGAGGACGCATCATATTCGGATGCACTTGTGCTGGCCTTTGCCGATGCACAGGGTAACGTGGAGGATACGCGGCATGATACGACTGGCTGCGGGGTGATTGATTCCGCCGGTAGCCTTGCCACCAAGATTGAGTTTGCCACCCAGTATATTGACACACAAATTGAGGGCAGGCTAGAGCAGGCCGAGGCGGAGATTAACGCAAAGGCGGCAGAACTGGATGCTAAGATCGCCGAGGTGGATGCACAAGTGGCCAAACTTGCACCGCCCGCGGTGGGTACAATCAAGTTCAGTGCGAGCCAGTCGGTGGAGACTGGCTGGCTTAAGTGCGACGGCAGCTTTGTCAACGAGGCGGATTACCCGGAACTGGTGGCGGCGCTCGGTAAGTTGACCCCCAGCGGGGACAAGTTTGTCCTGCTGTCCGATGGTGAAATCGGCAGCGCGATCACAAACGGCGTGTTGTTTGACGGCCGTATGTGGATGTATTCGTGGTCTGCCCGCAAGCTGTTCGGCGTGGATGTGAACGGCAGTGCGCCGGTCAAGGAGATCGTAATTACCTGTGATGATCCGTACTTCCCGAATTTGGTCAACCCGTTGACCGGTTATCCGTTGGCGCTGTCCATTGTCAGTGACCAGCAGGGCGGTTATCGGCTGTTCCTGATGCAGATTACCGCAGAGGTAAATATGCCGTCCACCTCGGCCGGTGCGACGCAGACGGACGATGCGCACCTGCTGTTCTTCGCGGGGGATATGTCGGCAGATACGGATACGATCGTGCTGAAGCGGCCGTTTTCGCAGATCAAGGCGGTTGAAACTCTGCTTAATACAAGTTTTGCCAATACCAATACCATCCCTTATGTGGTTTCCCGGTTGGAAAACGGTGCAGTCAAATATTATACTTGTACCTATCGTGCGCCATATCCATACGGGACTTCTACTGGTTCTGGCTCGGATTATGTTTTTTTGTCTTCATTACAATGGGATGATGACGCGGAAAGTGCAAGCTTACATCAAATTGTGCAGCGTTCAGCAGGCAGCTTGCAAAATTACTCCTTCTTGCGTGGAACATATGTTGCATATTGTGCGAAAAACAAAAATGAATTAGTTGCACTCTATGAGCAGGCTGTATCGTCATCTTCATCGACAAGTGGTATTCGGTATGGAGTGCAATCATATCCTGATGAATTTTTTTACCGGGAAACGACTTCGGGATATGCGAGCACCAGTTCAGTTACCGACGGACCAACCGTGACGAGGATGCTTTCCATCGTCGGTGCGAGCCGGATGCTGGTGTATGCCGATTTGGAGGAAAAAACGTTGCGCTGGATCAGCAGGACAGAAAATGGTGTTTTGGAAAAGACAACCATCGACAATATCTCCCTGCCGCCTGGCGTGCGCATCTTCCGGGATGCCTGCGCGTATCTGTGGGGCAAGGATATGTTCCTGCTATTCGTTGGCACCGGTCTGATCTTTTCTCGCACGCTGGAAACCGGTTCGTTTGGCTATCTGGATACCACGTCGGTGCTGGGACAGATCACGCAGGGCGGCTATCTGGACTACGCACAGGACGAGGGTACGCTGTATATCGTCGGGCAGGACACGGCAAACCGGGTCAAGTTGGCCAAGATCGTCCTCAACACACTGTATGATTACGCGTCGGACGGCGCGTGGCTGCCGCTCATCGCGTCGGACGGCGTGCCGGCCTACATCAAGGCCAAAGAGACGGAAGGGTGACACAGCATGGCTTTGTCGTGTGGTTTCTGCTTGGGCAGCTTGGAAACGCGCTGGGACGCAGGCCAGTTTTCGCAGGCGGTCGACGCCGCGGTGGGTGAGGGCATCACGGCGGCGGCAGACCAATTTGCCCTTGAGATCGACCATGATTTTACGGTCACGCTGCATCCGGGCTATGCGCTGGCGGCCGGGCGGTTTGTCGGGTCGGACGAAGACCTGTCATTCACGCTGCCAGTGGCGGACAACTACGTCGACCGGTATGACGCGGTTGCCATCCGCGTGGACAAGGCAAACCGCACCGCTGCAATCGAGGTGCAGGCAGATGTCGTACCGGACGCGCCGCTGCGTAACGGCAGCACGCATACGCTGTTCCTGTTTCTGCTCTATGTCCGCCGCGGCGCTACGGTGCTCCGGCCGGAGGATATCACCGATGTGCGCGACGACCCGGCGCGGTGCGGGTATCTGACCCCGCTGTCCGCTGTGGCGAATGATGTAGAATACGTCTACCAGTTCTTGACCTCGGGTATCGATCAGGAGATCGACCGCATCACCGCGTTGGGCGATCAGGCGATGCGGCGGGCGGATCAGGCCATTGCCGGGATCGATCAGGCAATCGCCCATGTGGGCGGTCATGCGGTGGGCGACCTGCTGACGGCAAGACGTGCCCCATCGCCGGAAAGCGCATGGCTGCTGTGTGACGGCCGCGCGGTGCCGGACGGCTATCCACACATCCGCACGCTGGTTGGTGAAAATATGCCGCAGCTGTGTGCTGCGGGCGACCGATACCGGACATGGATGTACGCAGGTCGGATGCAGATAGGATAATATCATGCAATCTTTTCACCATTTGACCAAAGGATAACAAAAAAACCGCCCGGTAGGGCGGAATAGTGAAAACGGTCAAAAAAGCCAAAGAAAGGAGAAAACGAGAATGGAGCAGATTTTTACCGCATTTGCGGACAAAGCAAATCTTATCGGCGCGACGGTAGTTGCCATTCTGGGAGGTGCGTTTGGGGCACACTGGCAGGTATTCGTGCTATTTTTGGCACTCAACGTAGTCGATTTCTATTATGGGCGACTCAAAGCCAGAAAAACCAACACGCTTTCAAGTGCAAAGGGAGCGGATGGTATCCGTAAAAAGGTGAGTTACTGGGTGGTCATTGCGCTGGCGTTCGGCGTAGCAGCGGTGCTGGTGGACTTCGGCCAGATAATTGGTGCACCGTTGGATTTTCTGCTATTGATCGGCTGGTTTACGCTAGGTGTATATATTCTTAATGAGTTGACCAGCATCGTGGAAAATCTGGTAGTGCTGGGCTACGACGTGCCAGAAATCTTTGTGCGTGGACTGAATGCAGCGCGCGATGTAGTGGATGCAGCAGGGGA
>CALWEB010000116.1 GCA_944376955.1 uncultured Agathobaculum sp.
CAGAAGCCTGCCGCCCGATTGAAAAGGGGAAAAACAAGATGAAAAGTATGACCGGCTACGGCCGTGCAAAAGAGGAACGGGACGGCAAGACCATCACGGTCGAACTGCGTGCCGTCAACCACCGCTATCTGGACTGCACGGTAAAGGCGCCGCGGCAGTACGGTTTTTTGGATGACGCGGTCAAAAAGGCCGCAGCCGCCCGCATTGCGCGCGGCAAGGTGGAAATTTTCGTCGGCGTGGAGGTTGAAGAGGGCGGCGATGTGGCCGTAACCGTCAACCATCAGCTGGCAAAGCGCTACCTAGACGCGCTGCATGACCTGAGCGAAACCTACGGCCTGCGCGACGATGTGACCGTCACGACGCTGGCCAAGCTGCCGGATGTGCTCGGTTCGGAGCGCATCGAGCAGGATGCCGAGGCTATGACCCGTGATGTTTTGGCAGTGTTCCAGCAGGCGTGCGACGGGTTTGACCAGATGCGCCTGCGGGAAGGCGAAAAGCTTGCCGAGGACGTGCGCAGCCGCTGCGCGGCAATCGAGCGCATGGTCGGTGAGGTGGAGACGCGCTCGCCCGAGCGGGTCCGCGAGTACCGCGAAAAGCTGCTCGCCCGGATGCAGGAGGTGCTGGCCGATACCAGCATCGACGAGACGCGCATCCTGACCGAAGCGGCGATCTACGCCGATAAGACCGCGGTAGACGAGGAGACCGTCCGCCTGCGCAGTCATCTGCACCAGATGGATGAAATGCTCAAAGAGACGCAGCCGGTCGGCCGCAAGCTGGATTTCCTCGTGCAGGAGATGAACCGCGAGGCCAATACGATTGGCTCCAAAGCGGGCGATGTGGCGATGGCGCGCATCGTGGTGGATATCAAGAGCGAGATCGAAAAGATCCGCGAGCAGATCCAGAACATCGAGTAATGGGAACTTTTCCGCGCCTTTGGCGCGATATCATTTGGCCGTTCTTTGAACGGCATTCCAAAGTCGAGCGCAGCCCGACTTTTGGATACAAATAATTCGACTGAAACCGTGGTTTCAATCGAGTGCAAGCATTTTAGGGGGCGGCACGGGTGAAACTCATCAACATCGGGTTTGGTAATATGGTGGCCTCGTCGCGGCTGATCGCAATCGTCAGCCCGGAGTCTGCACCGGTTAAGCGTACCGTGCAGGAGGCGCGCGACCGCGGCATGGTCATCGACGGCACTTATGGCCGCCGCACCCGTGCCGTGTTGATTATGGACAGCGACCATGTGGTGCTCAGCGCGTTGCAGCCGGAAACAGTGGCCGCGCGCTTTGCGGGCGACGCGGAGGAAGGAGCGAGTGAAGATGCGTAAAGGAAGTTTATATGTGTTCACCGGGCCGTCCGGTGCGGGCAAGGGCACGCTGCTTTCGCGCCTGCAGGAACAGGACGACCGCCTGTTCTATTCGATTTCCGCTACCACGCGCGCACCGCGTTCGGGCGAGACCGACGGCGTGCAGTATTATTTCCTCTCCAAGGCGGAGTTTGAGGAAAAAATCGCGCAGAACGCGTTTTTGGAATATGCGCAGTATGTGGAAAACTATTATGGCACGTTGGAAGCACCCGTGAACGAAAAGCTGGAGCAAGGCTTTGACGTCATCCTTGAGATTGAGGTACAGGGTGCGATGCAGGTACACAAAAAACGGCCGGACGCCGTGATGGTGTTTATTGCGCCGCCGTCGTTCGAGGAACTGGCCGCGCGTCTGCGCGGTCGCGGCACCGAGGATGAGGAAAAGGTGCTCAAACGGCTGGAAACTGCCAAAGAAGAGCTGAAACATCAGAATGAATTCGATTACGTGGTCGTTAACGACAAGATCGACCGCGCGGTGGAGAAATTGCAGGATATTCTGGCAAAGCGCCGTATGTAACGGTGCAGTTCTTTTCATAAATCATTCAAAGGGAATATAAGGAGATTGGATTATTATGCTGAAACCTTCGATGCAGGAACTGATGAAACGCGTGGGCAACCGCTATCTGCTGGTCAATCTGGCCGCACAGCGAGCCCGCGACATTGCGGATCAGGCGGAGGAAGCCGGTGAGCAGCTGCCGGATAAGGCGGTAAAGCTTGCGCTGGACGAGATCGCCGCGGGTACCATCGTTTACCGTCCGGGCCCGAAGACCACACCGGTGATCGTACAGAACAATGCGATCGCTGCCGCGATGGTCGATGTGGATGATTCGATTGATCTGGACGAGGACGCGGTTTCCGACGAGGATGCTGCCGAGGATCATGAGGAAGAAACCCGTCGTTTGGATGAGTTTGACGACCACGAGCTGGACGACGGCGACGTGCCGGAGGAGGACCGCTGAGCCATGCATCTGGCTGGGAAAACCGTGGTGCTGTGCGTGACGGGCGGCATTGCGGCCTATAAAGCCGCTGACCTGACCAGCAAACTGCGGCAGGCCGGGGCAACTGTGCGTGTGCTGATGACCGAATCGGCCACGCAGTTCATTTCTCCCATCACGTTTGAAACCCTGTCGGGCAACCGCACGGTGGTGGACACATTTGACCGCAACTTCGCGTGGGAGGTCGAGCATATCTCGCTGGCGAAAGCTGCGGATGTGTTTGTCATCGCGCCCGCAACCGCCAATATCATCGCCAAGGCCGCGCACGGCATCGCGGATGATATGGTTTCGACCACGCTGCTGGCCACCAAGGCGCCGGTCGTGATCGCGCCTGCGATGAACACCGGTATGTACGACAATCCGGTGACGCAGCAGAACCTGAATACCCTGCGTGAGCGCGGCTTTCACATCATTGACCCTGCTGCGGGACACCTTGCCTGCGGGGACACCGGCCGCGGCAAGCTGCCGGACACGCCGACGTTGCTGCACGGCATCGAGCAGGCGCTCACACCGCAGGATCTCAAGGGCCTGCGTGTGCTGGTCACCGCCGGGCCGACGCAGGAAGCGCTCGACCCGGTGCGTTTCCTGTCCAATCACTCATCGGGCAAAATGGGCTATGCCATTGCAGCGCGCGCGGCTATGCGCGGGGCAGAGGTGACGCTGGTCTCCGGCCCGACCGCGCTGGCAACGCCTATGGGCGTGCAGCGTGTGGACATTATCTCGGCGCGCGATATGTATGACGCGGTGATTTCCCGCGCAGATACGCAGGATATCATCATCAAGGCCGCCGCAGTGGGCGATTACCGCCCCGCGCAGACGGCAGACGAAAAGCTCAAAAAGAGCGACGACGACCTGTCGATTGCGCTGGTGCGCAATCCGGACATTCTGGCCGAACTCGGTCGGAACAAGCGGCTGGGGCAGCAGCTCTGCGGCTTCGCGATGGAGACACAGAACCTGATTGAAAACGCCGCCGATAAGCTGCGCCGCAAAAACTGTGATATGCTGGTGGCGAACTCCTTGCGTGACAAGGGCGCGGGCTTTGGTACGGATACCAACGCCGTGACCCTGCTGTTTGCCGACGGGACGCGTGAAACCCCGCCGCTCCTGCCCAAGGAGGACGTGGCGGACGTGATTTTCGACCGCCTGCTGATGATGCGGGCAAAATAAACTGGAAAGAGAAAGGAGTATAGCGGTTGACCGAACAGATCTGCGCGGTCGCTGTGGACGCGGCGACCTACGCCATCGACAAGCTGTACTCCTACCGTGTGCCGGACGAGCTGCGGGAACAGGTGCAAATCGGCACCCGTGTTCTCGTGCCGTTCGGCTTTGGCAATAAACGGGCGGAAG
>CALWEB010000117.1 GCA_944376955.1 uncultured Agathobaculum sp.
TTGCTTCCAAACGGCCGTATGCGCCGGTTACCTGTGCCAGCACCGCGCGGTTGAGCGCCAGATTTGCCTGCTCGTCCCGCGACGCATCCAGATGGTAGTCGCAGAAGCGGCAGCGCTTCCACGCGCAACCCCGGCCGCGCAGCAGCACGATCTCACGCGGGTTTTTGTCCTCGATCACCGAATAGCGCGTCATTTCCACCGGTTTTCCCCCTCCGTTTGGCAAAAAAATAAGGCGTACCCCTAACGGTACACCATCCACACGCGCTCTGCGCGCCGTCAAACAGAAAATTTGCAAACATGCAAATTTTCATCAAAACCGTGGCTCTGCCGCGGTTTTGATACCATAGCGAAAGAAGTTTCGACAAAGGAGGAACTTTTTTCGCTTAGGACGTGTCCGAGCAAGGCTTGGCGCGTCCTCTCTCGCTTGAAAGCGTGGTTTCAAGCGAAAATCCGTAGTTTTGTTTAAAGACAGGATGGTTCCGAACTGTCTGTTATGGAATTGCTTTTCCATTATACCGGATTGCGCGCGAAAGTCAAGCATATTTCGCATGGCCGCCCGGCATATACTTTCCCGAATGGAGGGATGTGCATGACCATGGACACCATTGCGCGGGTCAACGACGCGGTGCGCGGCGTCATTTGGGGCGTTCCCATGCTGGTATTGCTCATGGGTACGGGTGTTTACTTCACCCTGCGCACCGGCCTGTTTCAGGTGCGGTACATCCGGCTGTGGCTCGGACGCACCGTACTGTCCTGCTTTGGGGACAAAACACGGCGCGTGGGCGGCATCTCCCCCTTTGCCACCATGTGTACCGCGCTCGCCGCGACCGTCGGCACGGGCAACATTGCGGGCGTCGCCACCGCGCTGACCATTGGCGGCCCGGGCGCGGTGTTCTGGATGTGGGCCGCGGCCTTTTTCGGCATGATGACCGCCTTTGCGGAAAACACACTCGGGATGCTGTATCGCGAAAAAGGCGCGGACGGCATGTGGCGCGGCGGGCCGATGCTGTACCTGAAAAAGGGACTGCACGCGCCCGTCCTCGCCGGGGCGTTTGCCCTGTTCTGCGCGCTCGCCTCATTTGGCATCGGCAACATGAGCCAGTGCAACTCAATCGCGGGCGGACTGCGCGGTGTATTCGGTGTGCCGCCGCTCGTAACCGGCCTCGTCACCGCCGCGCTGCTCGGTGCGGTCATGCTGGGCGGTCTGGGGCGCATTTCGCGCGTGACAACCGCGCTGGTGCCCGCCATGGCGCTGTTTTACATGGGCGGTGCGGCGGTCGTGCTGTGGTGCCGCCGTGATTTTATTCCACAAGCCTGTGGACAAATCCTGTCCTGCGCCTTTGACCTACGGGCGGCGGGCGGCGGCGCGGTCGGTTTTGGACTGGCACAAGCCATTCGCATTGGCATCTCACGCGGCGTGTTCTCCAACGAAGCCGGGCTGGGCTCGTCGGTCATGGTACATACGGCGGCGGATGCGAAAGAGCCGTGCGAGCAGGGTATGTGGGCTGTTTTCGAGGTCTTTTTTGATACGATTGTCATGTGTACCGTGACCGCACTCGTCATCCTGTCAAGCGGCGTCTATGACCCCGCGCAGTACGGCCTTGCAGCGGGCACGCCGCTGCTTACGCAGCTCGAAACCGGCGCGGCGCTGACCGCGCGCGCGTTTTCCGCGGTGTTCGGCGCGCCGGGCGGTGCGTTTGTCGCCGTTTCATTGGCGCTGTTCGCCTTTTCTACCCTGCTCGGCTGGTCGTATTATGGCCAGCGCGCAGCGGAATATCTGTTCGGGCCGCGCGTGATACCGTTCTATAAAGGGTTGTTCGTCGCGGCGGCGGCTGCGGGCTGCATGATGCGGCTGGATCTGGCGTGGGCGCTGTCCGACACATTCAACGGCCTGATGGCGCTGCCCAATCTGGCGGGCGTGCTGGCGCTGCGGCGCGATGTGCTGGCCGAATGGCGGCGCTACCGCCGCACCAACCATATTATTTGACAATTCCTTCTATTTTCTCCCCCCTTTCCCTCACAGATTGCACAAATTTACGTTTTTTGCACCCAAAAAGCGTTTTTGGCCTTGTCAATCGCCCCCATTGCGGATAGAATAAAAGAGCATTGCAGGACAAAGACATCTATCCTGCAAAATAAAGGGGGAAATAAGGAATGGATTTAACGGCAACCGTATGGACGCTGCTGCCGCCAATCATCGCAATCGCGCTGGCGCTGATCACCAAGGAGGTTTACTCCTCCCTGCTTATCGGCATTCTGGCAGGTGCGCTGCTGTACACAGGCTTTAACCCGCTTCATGCCGTCGAAACGACGTTCACAGTCATGGGCGGCAAGCTGGGAGACAACATCAACATCTGTATTTTCTTGGTGCTGCTCGGCATTCTGGTGTCACTGGTCACCAAATCGGGCGCATCGCGCGCTTACGGCGACTGGGCGGTCAAAACCATCCGGACGCGCCGCGGCGCTTCGTTTGCAACTTCCTTTCTCGGCATGTTCATTTTTGTCGATGACTACTTTAACTGTCTGACCGTTGGCACGGTCATGCGCCCGGTCACCGACAAGTACAACATCACGCGCGCCAAGCTGTCGTATATCATCGACGCGACCGCCGCGCCCGTGTGCATCATCGCACCGATCTCCAGCTGGGCGGCGGCGGTCGGCTCTTCCCTGCCCGAGTCCAGCTCGATGGATGGCTTCTCGCTCTTTTTGCAGACCATCCCGATGAACCTGTACGCAATCTTGACCATCCTGTTCCTGATCTGGCTGATGGCGGTCGATTTCGACTTCGGCCCGATGGAAAAGTATGAGCGCACACACCGCGGCGAAGACCTCTCCCACAAGGAGGAGAACTACGTCGTCGGCGGCGCAGGCAAGGTGTATGACCTCATCCTGCCGATCTGTGTGCTGATTGTGCTGTGCATCGCCGGAATGCTCTATACCGGCGGCATCCTCGAGGGCGTCAGCGTCATTGACGCATTTGCCAACTGTGATTCTTCGACCTCGCTGGTGCTTGGCTCGTTCTTTACACTGGTCTTTACCTTTATCCTGTATATCCCGCGCAAGGTGCTGTCCTTTGGCCAGTTCTGCGAGGCATTCACCGAGGGCTTTAAGTCCATGGTGCCCGCCATCCTCATTCTGACGCTCGCCTGGACGTTGTCCGGCGTCTGCTCGGAGGAGTACCTCAATATCGGCGGTTTTGTCTCCTCGGTGGTCAATGGCAACTCCATGGTGTCCATGCTGATGCCCGCCATCTTCTTCCTGATCGCGCTCGGCCTTGCGTTTGCCACCGGTACCTCGTGGGGCACATTCGGCATCCTGATCCCGATTGCGGTTGCGGTCTTTGGCGACGCACCCAACACCATGCTGGTGATGACCGTCGCGGCCTGCCTGTCGGGCGCGGTCTGCGGCGACCATATCTCACCGATTTCGGATACCACAATTCTGGCATCCGCCGGTGCGCAGTGCAACCATATTGACCACGTCTCCACCCAGATGCCCTACGCGCTGATGATCGCTGCAATCAGCTTTGTCGGCTTCCTGGTCGGCGGCTTTGTCGGCAGCGGCTTGGTTGCGCTGGTTCTGGGCATTGTACTGCTGGTTATCGTCACGGCTCTGATCACCGCGCGGCATAAAAAGACAAAGGCGTAACCCGCTGCACCGGATGACAACTGTATTTTCTGGCTCCCCCAAACGGGGGAGCCTGTTCTCTGCACTGCACACACCCTGATTGACCGAAAGGAAGGAATCCCATTGACCACCGATCTGACCGAAGGAAAACCCTCATCCAAACTGTTCTGGTTTTCGCTGCCGCTGCTGCTGAGCGTAGCGTTCCAGCAGCTCTACCAGATGGCCGACTCGATGATCGTCGGCCGCTTTGCCGCCACGCCTGCTGCGGGTGAGCTGGCGCTTGCCGCCGTCGGCGCAAGCTATCCGATCACCCAGCTGTTTGTGGCTGTGGCGACCGGTGTCAACATCGGCACCAGCGTACTGGTGTCCCAGCTGTTCGGCGCAAAACGCTACCTGCGCATGAAAACCGCCATCTCAACTGCACTGCTGACCACCAGCATCATCGCGCTGCTGCTGACGCTGATCGGCGCGCTCGCCACCAGCGGCATCATGCGCGCTCTGCAAACCCCGGAAAACATTTTTGCGGATGGCTCGCTCTATCTGCGGGTGTATGTGTTCGGCCTGCTGTTCCTGTTCATCTATAATGTCTGCACCGGTATCTTCAACGCGATGGGCGACAGCCGCACCCCGCTCATCCTGCTGATCCTGTCCTCGGTGACCAACGTCATCCTCGACCTGGTGTTCGTGGCCGGGTTCCACTGGGGCGTTGCGGGCGTTGCGTGGGCGACCTTCATCGCGCAGGGCGGCGCAGGCGCACTGGCCTTCCTGCTGCTGCTGCGCCGCGTGCGCTCCTTCGACACCGGCGGCCATTTCGTGTTGTTTTCGCCCGAAATGCTGCGCCGCCTGACCAACTACGCCATCCCGTCCATCGCGCAGCAAAGCTTTGTTTCGGTCGGTAACGTCATCATTCAGTATTACATCAACCTGTGCGGTGCAACGGTTATCGCGGGCTTCTCGGCGGCAACCAAGATCAACACCTTCGCGCTGACCTGCTGCATGTCGTTCGCCTCCGGCCTGTCCAGCTATGTGGCGCAGAACATCGGCGCGCGCAAGCTCGACCGTGTCAGCCTCGGCCTCAAGGCGGGCGCCACTTACTCCCTTTCGCTTGCCGTGGTCTTTACCGCCATTTACCTGCTGTTCGCGGACTTTCTGGTCGGCCTGTTCGTGCCGGCGGGCAGTTCTTCCGGCGTCATCGACGTCGGACGGCAGTATCTGTTCATCGTCACGCCGTTTTACATCATCGTGTGCGTCAAATTCGTCTGCGACAGCGTGCTGCGCGGCGCGGGCGCAATGCGGCCGTTTATGATCACGACTTTTTCCGACCTGATCATCCGCGTGGTGCTTTCGATCGTGCTGTTCCATGTCTGGCGTGAGCTGGGCATCTGGCTGTCCTGGCCGATCGGCTGGTTCCTCGGTTCCGGGCTTTCCGCATGGTTTTACAAGACCGGCGTGTGGCGCAAAAATCTGCCTACTCTGTAAAAAAACAGGGCTTCCCGTTGGGAGGCCCTGTTTTTTAGTATAAACCGGCTTTTCCTCATGCAAAATATAGGCGGAAAGGAAGGGAAAAGCCTTGCTAAAGCTCATCCATGCGAGTAAAATATATCATGACAGCGGCGTTGCCGCACTGCGGGACGTCAACCTGCATGTCGCGTCCGGCGACTATGTATCCATCACGGGCGCGTCCGGTTCTGGCAAAAGTACGCTCATGCACATTCTCGGCCTGCTGGACACACTGACCGGCGGGCAGTATCTGCTCGGCGGGACGGATGTTTCCTGCCTGCCGCCACGGGCGCTGTCCCGGCTGCGCAGCGAGCAGATTGGTTTTATCTTTCAAGGCTTTCGCCTGCTGCCCGGCATGACCGCGCTGGAAAATGTCGCACTGCCGCTCGCCCTGCAAGGGGTACCGCGCACCGAGCGGCTGGAGCGCGCCGAACAGGCGCTGGCACGCGTCGGCCTGTCCGGCCGCGTCACCCATCGGCCCGACCAGCTTTCGGGCGGACAGCAGCAGCGCGTGGCAATCGCGCGCGCCGTCGTCACAAGGCCGCACGTCGTACTGGCGGACGAGCCGACCGCAGGGCTTGACCCGGAAGCCGCAGAAGAAGTGCTGGGCCTGCTCGACGGCCTGCACCATGCAGGCAACACCATTGTATTGATCACACACGACCGCGCCGCGGCTTTGCGCGCGGCACGTCAGCTTTATCTGGAAAGCGGTGTGCTTTCCGGCGGGACGGTTTGTGAAGGGGGCTGTTTATGAACCGACGGGACAAAACAAATTATTATCTGGATATGGCACAGGTTGCGCTGGAACGGGGCACATGCCTGCGGCGCAATTTCGGCGCAGTGATCGTCAAAAACGACGTCATCGTATCCACCGGCTACACCGGCGCGCCACGCGGCCGCGCCAACTGCATCGACATCGGCACCTGCATCCGGCAGAAAATGGGCATCCCCCGCGGCGAGCGGTATGAGTTCTGCCGCTCGGTACACGCGGAGGCCAACGCCATCATCGCGGCCCCGCGCGAGCAGATGCTGGGCGCGACGCTCTATCTGGTCGGACGCGACATGTCCACGGGCGAGATCATGCCAGACGCGAACTCCTGCACGATGTGCAAGCGCATGATCATCAACGCGGGCATCGAAAAAGTCATCATCCGGCGCGATCAGGATACATACGATACGATTGATGTATCCGACTGGGTCGCTCACGACGACATTCTAGACGGAAAAACGGGCTACTAAACCCGTTTTCCTACATAACAAAAGGAGGATATTCCAATGGAACTGAAAATTTTCAAATGTATGCACTGCGGTAATATCATTGAAATGATTGACGACCATCATGTACCGGTGATGTGCTGCGGCGAGAAGATGAAGGAGTTCAAGGCCGGCGAGACCGATGGCGCGGCAGAAAAGCATGTGCCGGTTGTCACGGTTGAGGGCAATGTGGTACGCGCCAAGGTGGGCGAAGTGCCGCATCCGATGACCGAGGAACACCACATCGCCTTCATCTGGCTGGTGACCGACAAGGGCGTACACCGCGCGGTCCTCGACCACACGGGCGCACCCGAGGCGGTATTCTGCCTGGCGGACGGCGAAAAGGCCGAAGCGGTTTACGAATTCTGCAATCTGCACGGCCTGTGGAAGGCGGCTCTGTAAGCCAGCGCCATTTGCGCAAACAAAAAGCGTGTTTCCGATTGGAAACACGCTTTTTTTGTCTTTGCTTTTTTAGCTGCGGTCGTCCAGATTGACATATTCGACCGTTTTGGCCAGCGGCTTGTAAGCCGGACGGATGATCTTGCCACCGGTCGTGACTTCCTCCAGCCGGTGTGCCATCCAGCCCACGATACGCGCGGTGGCAAACAGCGGCGTATACAGTGACTTGGGCAGGCCGAGCATTTTATACACAAAGCCGGAGTACATATCCACATTGGCGCACATCGGCTTGTCGCTTCCCTTTTTCTCGGCAAAGATTGCGGGCGTCAGCTTTTCGACCAACTCGATCAGGTCCATTTCCTTGGAAAAGCCGGTCTTTTCCGCCAGCGGACGCGCCGCCCGCTTGAGCGCCCCCGCACGCGGGTCCCTCTTGGTGTAAATGGCATGGCCCATGCCGTAGATCAGGCCAGAGCCATCCCCCGCCGCGCCGTCCAGTATGCGCCGCAGATAATCCGCAACCTCGCCTTCATCCGTCCAATCGTGCAGGTTGGCTTTCATCTCGTCAAACTGCTTGACGACACGCAGGTTTGCGCCGCCGTGGCGCGGACCCTTGAGCGCGGAAACCGCCGCGGCAATCGAAGAATATGTATCCGTGCCCGAAGAAGAGGTGACGCGCACGGTAAAGGACGAGTTATTACCGCCGCCATGCTCGGCGTGCAGGATCAGGCAGCGGTCGAGCAGCTTAGCCTCATCATCGTTATACTTGCCGTTCGGGCGCACCAGATGCAGGATGTTCTCCGCGGTCGAGCGGTCGGGGTCGGGCACATGCAGGAACATGGAGTCCCCATCAAAATAGCGGCGCTTGGCCTGATAGGCGTGCGAAATGATAACCGGGAACTTGGCCATCAGGCTGAT
>CALWEB010000118.1 GCA_944376955.1 uncultured Agathobaculum sp.
TTTACAGCTTCCATAATCTCTGCAACAGTCATGGGATTAAACCTCCGTTTTTTAAAAATTTAATATGTGTTGTTTTGCGGACTTATTCCGCAGCGGGAGCTTCTTCAGCAGCCTCTTCCGCAGCCGGGGCCTTAGCGGCAACCAGCTCGGCAACCTTCATTTCCTCATTGCCTTCCGCCTTCTTAACGATAGCATCGCAGGCAATAGCAAGCTGCATAATGGGGAAGTTGAAGCTGTACAGTACCTGAGCGATAAGGACTTCCTTGCTCGGCATGTTGGACAGCTTCTTGACCTCGGCCTCGTCGATTACCTTGCCTTCCAGGTAACCAGCCTTGATCTTGAAGTTCTCGTGGGTCTTGGCGAAATCACCCAGAATCTTAGCGGGCGCGATCACGTCGTCCGTGGTCGAAATCGCCAGAGCGGAAGTGCCGTTCAGGTGCTCTTCCAGACCTTCAAAGCCCAGCTCCTTGGCCGCAAAGCGGATCAGGGTGTTCTTGATGACCATATACTCAACGCCTGCTTCACGCAGCTGACGGCGCAGCTTGGTATCATCCTCAACGTTGATGCCCTTGTAGTCCACCAGCACGCCGGCCGGAGAATTCTTGATCTTCTCTACCAGAGACGCAACCAGAGCCTTCTTCTCTTCCAGAACCTTTGCATTCGGCATCTTTTTCACCTCCTGTAAAAATAAAAGTACCCTCCCGGTGCAAAGACACAGGGAGGGTACACAGAAAACCTCATAAGATGGCAAACGCCATTCCGTGTTGACCTCGGCGGGCGGCGGGAACGCCTTTAAAGCCGTGCGGCTGCCTGCTGTCTTTGACCAAGCTCATATATTATATCGAAAAATCATCTGTCTGTCAAGCAGGAATTGAAAAAAATTATGCGGTAATCAAAAGCTGAAAGCGGATTGGACGAAACAGACAAAAAAGAAAAGAACTGGAATTGGGATATTGTGCAAAACACAATACTATGTTAAACTGGGATTGAAAAAATCACAAAGGGGGAATACCATGCGAACCTTTTATAAAAGAGTACTGAGCGTATTGTGCGCCGGGATGCTCCTGCTGCCGGTAACGGCCGGCGCGGCGGGCAGCACGCAGCGCGCCAGCCTGCCGATGGGCGGCACCATGGTCTATTTGCAGATGGGCGCAGGGCGCACGGGCGAGGTAACGCTGGCAAACGGGCGTCTGTTCCAGACGCAGTCGGCTGCCGGCCATGTGAGCGCTAAGGCGGCGGAGAGCGGCAAAACCGTCGTTGCCTCCATTAACGGCGGCTATTTTGACGCATACAGCGGCGGTGCAACCGTCTATGCGACTGTCATCCAGAGCGGTGAAGTGGTCAACGGCGGCGGTGACAAGCCGACGCTGGCTTTCCGTGCGGATGGCACCCCGCTGATCGATCGCGTCAAGATTGAGACCAAGGTCGCGTTCCGCAACGAAGGCGACATCGCGCTGACGGCCTATTGGGTCAATGCCTATGATGCAAGCAGCGCGTGGGCCAACGCTTTGATCACACCGGCTTACGGCAAGTCGCTCAAAGTGGCATCCGATGCCCATATTGTGACAATGCAGAACAGCGTGGTCACCAAGATTCAGGTCGGCGGCACCGTCCCGGCTCTGCCGTGGGGCACAACTGCATTGGTCATCAATAAGAGCGCGTGGGATAATCTGATCCGCTACACGTCCGAGCCACAAGTCGGCAACGCTGCGGTGCGCCAGACGGTCTATACCCCGCACAATGACGCGGCTTCCGAGTGGACGAACATTGTCAACGGCGTGGGTGCAGGCCCGCTGCTGCTCAAGGATGGTGTGGACGTCTGCGATCAGAACAGCGACTTTACCGATCCCAAGCAGTCGCCGGACTATGTGTCCTCCCGTTCGTTTGCCGCCATCATGGGTGACGGACGTCTGGTACTGGGCAGCGCGACCAGCGCTTCGATGCGCAGCATCGCGCAGTATCTCAAGGGTCTGGGCGCAGTGGACGCCATGGCGCTGGACGGCGGCGCGTCCACCTTCCTGAGCATCGGCGGTTCGACCGTGCAGAGCGCGGGACGCAACTTGTCCAATGTCCTGCACATTGTGGACTATGCCTCGGGTACGCTGCCCAAAGGCACCCAGCCGCGTGATTTTGACACGCCTTCCAGCTGGGCGGCGCAGACCATGAACGATGCAGTCGCTGCCGGCATTGTACCGACCGACCTGCAAAACGGATACCAGAAGAACATTACCCGCAAGGAGTTCTGCCAGATCATCGACTCTATGCTGAAAAAGGCGCTGCCGGATTACAACACCAAGCTGAGCCAGAGCGGCATCACATATGATCAGGCCAAAGCGGCGCTGACCGATACTTGGGATATCAATGTGATTGACTGCTACCGCCTCGGCATCATTGATGGTGTCGGCAACAACCTGTTCAGCCCGAACACCAGCCTGACGCGCGAACAGGCGGCGAAAATCCTGATGGGCGCGGCCAAGATGATCGAGCTGCCCGGTGGTGAGGCGAATAATTCGTGGGCGGATGCTTCGCAGATCTCGCCCTGGGCACACGAGGGCATCAACTATGTCGTCGGCGCGGGCATCATGAACGGCACAGGCGATAACAAATTTAACCCCAAGGGTCTGTTCACCCGCGAGCAGGCGATCGCAACGGCATACCGCATGATCGCGTAACGAATGCAAAACAAAAAGCACGCTGAAACCAGCGTGCTTTTGTTTTGCAATAAAATTGGTATCGGACAGCCGATTACGCCATCAGCTTGGCAGCGTTGACCTTAACGCCCGGGCCCATGGTGGAAGCCACAACGCAGGAGCGGACATACTGGCCCTTGGCAGCGGCCGGCTTCGCCTTGATGATCGCGCCCATCAGCGCGTCAAAGTTGTCCTGCAGCTTCTCTGCACCGAAGGAAGCCTTGCCGATCGGGCAGTGGATGATGTTGGTCTTGTCCAGACGGTACTCGATCTTACCAGCCTTGGACTCCTGAACAGCCTTGGCAACGTCCATGGAAACCGTGCCTGCCTTCGGGTTCGGCATCAGGCCCTTGGGGCCGAGCACGCGGCCCAGACGGCCGACAATACCCATCATATCCGGGGTAGCGATAACCACGTCGAACTCAAAGAAGTTCTCCTTCTGGATGCGCTCCATCAGGTCTTCTGCGCCAACAATGTCAGCGCCGGCAGCCAGCGCTTCGTCCGCCTTCGCGCCCTTGGCGAAAACAGCAACACGGACATTCTTGCCGGTGCCGTGCGGCAGGACGATCGCGCCGCGAACCTGCTGGTCCGCGTGACGGGAGTCAACGCCCAGCTTGACGTGCAGCTCGATGGTCTCGTCAAACTTGGCCTTGGCAGTGGAAACAACGGTGGAAAGCGCTTCTGCCGGATCGTACAGCTTGGAGCGGTCGATGGTCTTTGCGCTGTCTACATACTTTTTACCTTTATGCACAATAAATCCTCCTTAAGTGGTAATGCGGGAATAGGCTAAA
>CALWEB010000119.1 GCA_944376955.1 uncultured Agathobaculum sp.
CGGCGCTATGCTTTGCAAGTATTTTTCAGCAGGTCGGTCTGCTGTACACCACAGTCGGCAAATCCGGCTTCCTGACCGCCTGCTATATCTTAATTGTGCCGCTGTTTGGCCTGCTGTTTGGCCGCAAGTGCGGCAGGCTGGTCTGGTGCGGTGTCGCACTGGCAATCGTCGGACTGTATTTCCTCTGCTTGACCGATGGGTTCAGCATCAACCTTGGCGACCTGCTCACCTTCATCTGCGCAATCCTATTTTCGGTACATATCATGGTCATCGACCATTTTTCGCCCCTGACCGACGGCGTCAAAATGTCCTGCATCCAGTTTTTCGTATGCGCCATCATCGCGGGCATCGGGATGCTGCTGTTTGAACACCCCAGTCTGGGCGCGCTGCTCGCCGCGTGGAAGCCTGTGCTGTATGCAGGCGCGCTGTCCTCCGGCGCGGCTTACACCCTGCAAATCATCGGCCAGCGGGGCATGAACCCAACGGTCGCGTCGCTGATTATGAGTCTCGAGTCCGTTATCTCTGTGCTGGCTGGCTGGCTGATCCTGCATCAGACCCTGTCCGGCCGGGAGATTTTCGGCTGCGTGCTGATGTTTGCCGCCATTATTCTGGCGCAGCTGCCCGATCAAACGAGTCAAAAAGCCGTCAAATGACGGCTTTTTCTTTTGTGCATGTTTTTGCACATTCTGTATTGACAAATCCCGCCTTATATCATAACATGAATATATGAACATATGAGCAATCATTCATATACAGATCAGGAGGGAGACAATATGTCAATCCAGCCGTCCAAAGAAAGTAATCATTCCCACAATAATGCAGGAAATGCGTTAATTTGTGAGCATGATCACCACCATATTCATGATATTGCCGAACAGAGCGAGGAGCACCCCCACAGCGTCGGTTATGGTTGCGGCTGCGACCATGACCACCATCACGACGAGGCTTGTTCGTGCGGGCATGACCACCATCACGACGAAGCTTGTTCGTGCGGACATGACCACCATCACGAACATCACCACGATGATGCCTGCGCCTGCGGGAATGAACATCATCACCACCACGACGATGAATGTGACTGTTGGCATGATCACCATCACCACCACGACGGTGAATGCGACTGTGGGCACGACCACAACCCCCACTTTCACGAAGAACATCCGTCTATCCAAGCACGCACCCCCCACAAGCACGGCAAGCAGCGTGTTTACACACTGCAAAACCTGGGCTGCGCGCACTGCGCCGCCGAAATGCAGTACCAGATCGGCCGGCTGGACGGCGTGCATGACTGCACACTGGTGTTTGAAACCCGCCAGCTGCGCGTGACCGGCGACAATCCGGACGCATTGCTGCCCCGCATCCGCGAGATCTGCACCTCGATCGAAAGCGCAACCAAGGTCATCGCCCCCGAAGAAGACGAGGAGGAAGCCGGCGGTCATACGCTGGCCGAGCTGTTGATCGGTGCGGCGCTGTTTCTGATGGGTGAGCTGGTGCTGGACGGCGTGCCGCAGGTTGTCGCCATGCTCGCCGCATATTTCCTGCTTGGCTGGCGCGTGCTGCTGACCGCTGTGCGCGGCATCGGCAAGGGCCGTATATTCGACGAAAACTTCCTCATGTCGCTGGCGACCATCGGCGCATGGGCGATCGGCGCATCAGATGAAGCGGTCGGCGTCATGCTGTTTTACCGCATCGGGGAATATTTTGAGGACCGCGCGGTCGAGCGTTCGCGCCGCCAGATCATGCAAGCGGTCGATCTGCGGCCGGAAACAGTCAACCGCATCCTGCCGGACGGCAGCACACAGACCGTGCCCGCCGCCGACGCACAGGTGGATGACATCCTGCTTGTCCGCCCAGGCGACCGCGTCCCGCTGGACGGCGTAGTGGTCGAGGGTGTCAGCCGTCTGGACACTGCCGCGATCACAGGCGAACCCGTGCCGGTTCGCGTCGCACCCGGCGACAGCGCGCTGTCCGGCTGCGTCAACACAGACGGCGTGCTCAAACTCCGCGTGACCCACGCACTGGCCGAAAGCATGGTGCAGCGCATCTTGGACAGCGTGGAAAACGCTGCGGCGCGCAAACCCAAGATCGACCGTTTCATCACCCGTTTTTCGCGCGTTTACACGCCTGCGGTCGTTGCCATTGCCGCACTGACCGCGCTTGTCCCCGGCATCATCACGGGCGACTGGGGGCACTGGGTATACACTGCACTGACCTTCCTTGTCATTTCGTGCCCGTGCGCACTGGTGCTTAGCGTACCGCTGACCTACTTTGCAGGCATCGGTGCAGGCTCCAAGCGCGGCATCCTGTTCAAAGGCGGCGTGTCACTCGAAGCGCTCAGCGACGTGAAAACCATTGTCATGGATAAAACCGGCACGATCACCCGCGGCAATTTCGCCGTGCAACAGGTTGTGCCCGCAGAGGGCGCAAAGGTCGAAGCTGTTGAACTTCTGCGGCTCGCGGCAGCCTGCGAAGCCGCTTCCACCCATCCGATCGCAAAATCCATCTTGTCCGCCTGCCAGACCGACTATCCCGCCGCGGACAGCATCCGCGAGCAGGCAGGCGAGGGCGTGGAAGCCGTTATTGGCGGCAAAACCGTGCTGTGCGGCAACCGCAAGCTGCTGGAACGGCATGGCATCGACTTGTCCGGTTTCTGCGGCACGCCCGGCAGCACCGAAGTACTGCTGGCGCAAGAGGGGCAGCTGCTCGGCCATATCGTGATTGCGGACACGGTCAAAGCGGACGCCAAGCAGGCTATGGACCGGATGCAGGCGCAAGGGCTGACCACCGCCATGCTGACCGGCGACGCGCAGGAAACCGCGGACGCAGTTGCGAAAGAGCTCGGCATCCACGAGGTGCGCGCGCGTCTGCTGCCCGAGGATAAGCTGACCGCGCTCCAAGAGCTGCGCGAGAAGCACGGCGCGGTGATGTTCGTCGGAGACGGTATCAACGACGCCCCCGTGCTCGCGGGTGCGGATGTGGGCGCGGCGATGGGCAGCGGCGCGGACGCGGCCATCGAGGCCGCAGACGTGGTGTTTATGAACGCCGATTTGTCCTCCATCCCGGCTTCCGTACAGATTGCGCGCGGCGCGCGGCGCATTTCCCACCAGAACATCGCATTTGCGCTGGGCGTCAAGCTGCTGGTGATGGTGCTCGGTCTTGCCGGTATCGCATCCATGTGGCTGGCAGTGTTCGCAGATTCCGGTGTTGCCATGTTGTGCGTGCTCAACTCCATCCGGATGCTGTATAGCAAGACAGAATAAGTTTCTCGATCGAACCGTACAAGTTGGATCGACGCGCTGCGGCGCATAAATTTCCACAAAATAAGCGGAAAACCCGATGGGTTTTCCGCTTTTCTTTTTACGGTTCCAGCCGGTCAAGAAAGCTGTGGCGGCCGGTCGCATCCCGCCAGCCGAGCAGCTTCGTCGTATCGACATTTTTGACCGCGTTTAGGATATTCGCTTCGATCTGTGGGTTTTCCGCCGCGAGCGACGCAATCAGCGCTTTGACTGCCGCGCGCTTGGTGTCGCTTTCCAGCTGTTTTGCCGGGCAGCCGCAGGACGCAAAGTTCAGACCGCAGAAGTCCGCCCACGCCTGTACATTGCGCTCGCGCACATGGTAGAGCGGTCGGATCAGCTCCATGCCCGGATAGTTCTTTGCCGCAAGGCGCGGCAGCATCGCCTGCACTTGCCCGCCGTAAACCAGCCCCATCAGCACGGTTTCGACCGCGTCGTCATAGTGGTGGCCGAGCGCGATCTTGTTGCAGCCGCGCTTTTGCGCTTCGGTATACAGGTGCCCGCGCCGCATCTTGGCGCATAGGAAGCACGGATGCTCGGCCGCGTGATTGCCCGCCACGCGCAATACGTTGGTGTCAAAGATCTCCAGCGGCAGGCCGAGATGCGCGGCGTTTGCCTCCAACCGCGCGCGGCCATCGGATGTGTAGCCCGGGTCCATCGCCAGAAAGCGGAGCGAAAAGTCCACCGTCCGCTGCAAGTCCTGCATCAGCAGCGCGAGCAGCATCGAGTCCTTGCCGCCTGAGATACAAACTGCAATATGATCCCCCGGCTGCACCAACCGGTATTGTTTCACCGCCTCCACAAAGGGCTTGCGCAGCGTGCGCACAAATTCGCGTTGCAGCATGCGCCGAATCTCCTGCCCGGTCATGCGCCACCCTTTTTGTGCTGGAAGTGATAGGTCACGCGTGCGAGCAGGCTGTCCGGCGCGAAATGCCGCGCCAGTGTCATCGCCTTCATTGCCGTGCCCGGCACAACCACGCCCTTGCCCGCGAACAGGCCATCCACCGCTGCGCGTGCCACCCGCTGCACGGTCAAGCCGCCGAGCGCAAAGCTCACGCCTGCCACCTTGTTAAACTCGGTGTCCACCGGCCCGGGGCACAGAGCGCACACCTTGACCTCACTGCCCGCGCGCCGCAGCTCCTCGCGGATGGCTTCGGTCAGCCGCAGGACATAGTTTTTGGTCGCGTAGTAGGTCGCCATTAGCGGCCCCGGCAAAAAGCCCGCGCTGGACGCAACGTTAAGCACATAGCCGCGCCCGCGCTGCTGGAAATCCTGCACAGCCAGCTTGGTCAGGATGTGTACTGCACGGATATTGGTGTCAATCATGCGCAGTTCTTCGTCCAGATCGGTTTCGGTAAACGCACCGAACAGGCCGAAGCCCGCGTTGTTGACCACCACTTCGAGGTCATCCGCGCGTGCCGCCTCGTACAGCAGCCGACACTCTTTTTCGTCCGATACGTCCGCCGCGATGATGTGGCACATGGTCGGCAATTCGGCGGCAAGCTGCCGCAGCCGGTCCTCACGCCGCGCGCACAGAATCAGGTCGTAACCGCGCGCCGCCAGCAGCCGGGCGATCTCCCGCCCGATGCCCGAGGATGCCCCGGTGATCAGTGCTTTCATATGGTTTTTCCCCTTTCCCAAGGATTTTTCGTTATCCTTAGTTTATCATGCCGTCCGCGCGCCGTCAAACCGTAGCTTAGGCCAATTTTCCTTTTAATCCGCGCCCGATGATGGTATACTGAGAACGGAAAGGAGGGCTTTGTATGCAACCAACCGAGCTGGAACACAAACTGCTTGCGCTGCTGACACAGCCCATGCGTATGGACGAAATGCGCCGCGCCCTGCCTGAGACCGGAAAAAACGAGCTGAAGGACGCGCTTGACCACTTGATCGCGGACGGTCAGGTGATGAAAAACAAGAAAAACCGCTTTGCGGTCTGCGCGCATTACGGCTGCGTGGCAGGCACCTACCTTGCCACCGAGCGCGCTTTCGCCTTCGTTGCCCCCGACGCGCCTGAGGACGGTACCAAGCCAGACGACCTGTTCATCCCGCCCGGCGCGAACGGCGGCGCGTGGCACGGTGACCGCGTACTGGTCAAGCTGTCCGAGCGCAAGAATAACCGTGGACGCCGGGAGGGCACCGTCATCCGTGTGCTGCGCCGCGCCGACCGTGAGGTGACCGGCGCGCTGGTGCAGCGTGGAAACGCATATTTCGTGCAGCCGGCTTCGAAGAAATACCCCGAAGTTGCGATCGACCGCCACCATCTGGGCGACGCCCAGCCCGGCGACCGCGTAGCGGTATCCATCTCCTGCTATGGGGACGAAACACTGCCGCCGCAGGGCGTGGTGGAAGCCGACCTGGGCGAGGACGGCACGATGGAGGCCGCCATCGCGGGTATCCTGCACGAAAACGGCGTATACGACGTATTCCCTGACGAGGTGCTGCACGACGCGGACGCAATCGGACAAGAAGTCGATCCGGCGGCGATTGCAGGCCGTCTCGACCTGCGGGACAAGCTGATTTTCACCATCGACGGCGACGACGCGAAGGACTTCGACGACGCAGTATCGCTCGAACCGCTCGAAAACGGGCATCTGCTGCTCGGCGTCCACATCGCGGACGTATCGCACTACGTCACACCCGGCGCGCCGCTCGACATGGAGGCCTTCCGCCGCGGCACATCGGTCTATTACCCGGGCCATGTGGTGCCCATGCTGCCGTTTGCGCTCAGCCATGGCATCTGTTCGCTCAATCCCGACGTCGATCGCCTGACCTTCTCCGCGCTGATGGAGGTGGACAAGGACGGGCGGCGCTACAAGGCGCGCTTTGCCAAATCGGTCATCCGGTCGGGCGCGCGCATGACCTATAACAAGGTCAACAAAATCCTCGCAGGCGACAAAACCCTGCGAGAGGAATACAGCTTCCTCGTCGAAACGGCTGAGCGCATGAACGACCTCGCACACGCGCTGTACAAGCGGCGCATTGAGCGCGGCGCTTTGGAACTGGATATCCCGGAAGCGCAAATCATCGTGGACGAAGCCGGCCAGCCGACCGACATCCAATACCGCGACCGCGGCGAAAGCGAAAGGCTGATCGAGGAATTCATGCTTGCGGCAAACGAGGCAGTTGCAGAGTATATGTGCAAGCGCGATCTGCCGACCGTATACCGTGTACACGAAAACCCCGATCCGGACAAACTGCGCGTGTTTGCGGCCTTTGCGCGGCCGTTTGGCTACCGCATTGACCCCTCCAAGCCGGAGGACACCTTCCAGTTCCAGACCGTACTGCGCGGCGCGAAAAACGACCCCAAGCAACGCATTTTGCCGACGCTGCTGCTGCGCAGCCTCGCCCGCGCGCGCTACGCGGATGAGTGCATCGGGCATTACGGCCTGAAAGCCAAGTTCTACCTGCACTTCACCTCACCCATCCGACGCTACCCCGATCTGGTGGCACACCGGATGCTGCAAAAGGCATTGACCGGCGAGGAATTCACAACCGCCGACCACACCCTGTGTGAGGAAGCGGCGTCCCAATCCTCCACGCGCGAACAGGCCGCGGACGAATGCGAGCGTGGCATCGACAAGCTGTATATTGCGGCCTATATGAAGCGCTTCATCGGGGAGGAATTTGACGCCGAGGTGTCCGGCGTGCAGTCGTTCGGCATCTTTGTGGCGCTCGAAAACGGCTGCGAGGGCCTGATCCGCGTCGAGCTGCTGGCGGGCGACTTCTATCAGTACGACGAGCAGCGCATGACCATGACCGGCCGCCGCACGGGCAAGCGGTTTACCATCGGCACCCCCATCCGTGTCAAGCTCTTGGCCGCGAGCGCGGTAACCGGTCAGATTGACTTTGCACCCGCCGAAGGGGCGCTGCCCGTGTCCGACCCGACCGAGGACGCGCCGCCACCCGCGTTTGCACCCGCACCCGGGAACCGTGCGCAGCGCCGCCGTCAGGGCCGCGGCCACGGACGCGGCCGCAAGGGCAAACCGCCCACGCGCAAGCGCCGCTGAAATGATCTCAAGCAGAAAGGTTATGAGGAAGAATGCCCGGACTCGTTCTGGAGGGCGGTACGTTCCGTCCGGTATTTTCGTGCGGCGTGATGGACGCGCTGCTCGACAACGACATTATGTTTGACTACGTCATCGGCGTCTCCGCCGGCATCACCTATGCGGTATCCTATCTGTCCCGCCAGCGCGGACGCAACATCGAGGTGCTGCGGCAGTACCGCAATGACAAGCGTTATTTCGGCGCGCGCAATCTGCGGCGTGACCACTCGATCTTCGGGGTGGAGTTTGTGTTCTCCACCATTCCGAATGAGCTGATCCCGTTCGACTGGGACACCTACCGCCGCTATGCCGGCCGCATCCGCGTGGGCGTGACCAACGCACGCACCGGTCAAGCTGAATACCTCGACGGGATGCAGCTTGACCGCGCCAGCACCATGCTGCGCGCAACCTGCGCGATCCCGATTTATTTCCCGCCGGTCTCCATCGGGGGAGAAACCTATTACGACGGCGGCCTTGCCGACCCAATCCCGATTGTTCAAAGCCTGCACGACGGCAACGAAAAGAACCTGATTGTGCTGACCCAGCCGCTCGACTATCGCAAGGAAATGACGCACGGCACCCAATTTGCAGCGCGTGTCCTGCGCCGCAAGTATCCCGCGCTGACGCGCACCATGCTCACACGCCCCAAGCGCTACAACGAAACCGTGTGCTTCTGCCATCAGCTTGCGGAAAAACAACCGCAGAACGCCGTACTGCTCCAGCCCACCGACCATCTCGAAAGCTTTGAAAAAGACGTCAAAAAACTTGAATGGGGCTATGAAATGGGGTATAATATGGCCTTGGCGCGTATGGATGACATCCGGCGCCTGTTTTCCTGATGAAAAACGCGCCTAATGCGCGTTTTTCCATACATTTCTATCGGCTGCGGCCGAAATTACAAAAAAGGGGATAAAAGAGAAACATGCAAACCAATCGAATCATCCAGGTGGAGGAGAAGGTGCCACCGCGTCTGTTGGTGCCGCTGTCCATCCAGCACATGTTCGCCATGTTCGGTGCATCCGTTCTGGTGCCGTTCATGTTCGGTATCAACCCGGCCATCGTACTGTTTATGAACGGCGTCGGCACGCTGCTGTTCATCTTCATCACCAAGGGCAAGGCGCCCGCCTACCTTGGCTCGTCGTTCGCCTTTATCGCACCGGCCACCATCGTCATCCAGAACTGGGGCTATCAATATGCGCTGGGCGGTTTTGTCGTCGTCGGCCTGTGCGGCTGCATCCTTGCCGCGATCATCTACAAGTGCGGCACAAAATGGATCGACGTGGTGCTGCCGCCCGCGGCCATGGGTCCGGTTGTAGCACTGATCGGCCTCGAACTTGCCGGTTCCGCCGCGTCCACCGGTAAAATCGTTGGCGACGGCGTAACCACAGCGACCGTGATTACCTTCTGCGTGACGCTTGCCGTCGCGGTGCTGGGCAGTGTGCTGTTCCGCAAGTTTTTGTCGGTTATCCCGATTTTGATTGCAATTATCTGCGGCTATGTAGCCGGATTGATCACCGAATATTTCTCCGGGGAGCACGAGATCTGGGACGGCATTATTGCCGCGATTCATCAGCCGTTATTCCAACTGCCGAATTTCCAGACCCCGAAATTTGATCTGGAAGCCATTTTGATCATTCTTCCTGTCATTCTGGTCATTGCCAACGAGCATATCGGCCATCAGCTGGTCACCAGCAAGGTGGTCGGCCGCGACCTTTTGAAAGACCCCGGCCTGCATCGCTCGCTGTTTGCAGACAACTTCTCAACCATGATTTCGGGCTTTATCGGCTCGGTGCCGACCACGACCTACGGCGAAAACATCGGCGTCATGGCGATCACCAAGGTGTACTCGGTGCGCGTCATCGGCGGTGCAGCCGTGCTGAGCATCATCTGCTCGTTCGTCGGCCCGCTGGCCGCCCTCATCCAGACCATCCCCGGCCCGGTCATCGGCGGCATTTCCTTCCTGCTGTACGGCATGATCGGCACATCCGGCCTGCGGATTCTGGTCGATAATCAGGTCGATTACGGCAAAAACCGCAACATGGCGCTGACTTCGGTCATCTTTGTCACCGGTCTTTCCGGCGTTACGCTGTCGCTTGGCAATGTGTCGCTGTCCGGCATGACGCTGGCTGCCATCGTCGGTATGCTGATGGGCCTGTTGTTCTATGTATTCGACAAACTCAAGTGGTCGAACGACCAGTGACAGGGGGTATCCATACCCCCTGTTTACAAAAGCGGTTCCTTCCGAAACCGCTTTTGATCTTCCAAGCCGCGGCCCAAGTCCGCTGCATCATGAACAAAATCCGAGGCACACAAGGTGAATTGGCCGCAGGCCAAGAGAAGGTGGCCTAGGCCATGTCCTCGGATTTTGTTATTTATATTGCGATCAGCAAATAGACTACAATGCAGACCGCCAATGCAATCGCGCCCACGGCGCACCACGCCCACGGATTGCCCATGTTGATTGTCCACGCGCCCCAGACGCTGCGACGCACAAAGAGGTTCTTGTCATCCGGGTTGCAATAAAACCGGCCGCGCATCCGTTTTTCTGCTTCTTCGCGGCTGTATTTCCGTTTGATGCGAATTCCCCCGTTTCCTGTTTGAACATACCATATTCTAAACCAAAAGCACCCTTTCCAGCGGAAAGGGTGCTTTTTCTCCTTATGCGCCTGCGTCCGCCAGCGTTGCCAGCAGTTCCTCCGCCGTGATATCATCCACGGAGATGCGCGGCATGTTGAGCAGGGACTGCGGCAGCCCCTTGATCACCGTGCTGACCGCGGGCCGCGTGCTGAAGGTCATGTCCAGCCCAGCCTTGGCTGCGACCATCCACGACAGTTTGGTGGACTGTCCCTCCGGATAGGCCAGCGCAAAGCAGGTCTTACCGGTTGCCTGCTCCAGCTCCTGCCGGGCGCGCTGCAAATCAGGCAGGAGCGCCGCAATATAGCTTTGCTCGCTCTCTCCTGCCAGCGGCAGCACGTTTTCCCGCGCCGTGCTTTGCTCCGCCTCATACAGCGGCCACTGATGGAAGTCGTAGGTATGCGTCTGGATGGTAATCAGTCCGGACGCAATCATCTCGTTGGCCTGCTCCCAGCTGAAATGCGGCGTGATCGCATAGTCCGTGTCCTTATACACATCCTTGCCGACCGAAACCCCGATGACGAAGATCGTGGCTTTCATGTCCAGCTCTCGCAGGATAGGGTAGGCCAACTCGTAATTGCTGGAATAGCCATCGTCAAAGGTAATCAGGATCGGGTTGTCCGGCAGCGGCGTGCCTTCGTAGACATAGCGGTACAAATCCTCAGGCGAAACCGTCTGATAGCCCGCGTCCTTGATGGCCTGCATCTGCGCACGGAAATTGTCCGTGCGGATGGTGACATCGCCTTCGCCATTCTCGTCCAAGTGGTGATACAGGATCACCGGCACCGAGGCGGTATAGCTGTCCTCAGGCGCGCGCAGATCCTGTGCATAATCGCTGCTGTCCGGTGCGGTTTCCGGCGTGACATAGTGGCCGAAGCCCTCTGGCACGTACAGCGATTCGTCCCCGGTCATCACTGCGGCCATCATATCACCGACCGAGTTGCGGAAATGCGTCTTATCATACCAATAGCGCGGGTCATAGCTGACCGAACTGAACGAGAAATCCCAGAATGGCGTGACCTCCGCGATCTTCTGCGCAAACAGCGCAAGGTCATCCGCCGAATAGTACCGCAGGTAGTCCACATAGCACGGGTTATTGACCACAACCAGATTGACACCTGCCTCTTCGCACATATCGCGGATGGCCGTCAGGCTTTTCACACAGTTGTCAATCTGCGTCATCCCGTACTGACCCGTGGGATAATTTGCAAACACCGCGTATTCCGGCTGTTCGACATATTCCTCCAGCGTCTGGATCGGCTCGACATCGCGCAAGCGCTTGTCGTATGCGCCGGTTTCGACATCAAATACGTCGAATACCTGCGGCATATCGGTATCGGAAAAATAGGACTTGAGCTTGTCGATGCCATAGGACGGGTTGAGGAACAGGTATTTCAGATAAAACGGCAGCAGCGGCTTGCCGCTGACCTTGGCATGAAGGCGGCTGTTGATATCGTCTTCGCCGACGTTGTATTCGATCGCGTTATCCACATACAGGCTGACCACGATGTTTTTGACCTCGTAGTTGTCCAACAGGTACCGCGCCGTCTGCTCCACGTCCAGCAGATCCGCGCCGTACATGATCATGTTGTAGAAATTAGCGTCAAACGCCTCGTTGAGCGGCTCGGTCGGGATACTGCTCGAGCCGGAACAGCCGATGATATAGCTGTCATAATCGTCGTGATGCTCGTCCAGCCATGCGATTTTGGCAACGCGCGGGTTGCGGGTCATATCGTAGCTGTAAAAATCCAGAAAACGGTCGCCAAACACGCCGTAGGAATCGGTAATCACATTGAACCCTGCCCAGATCACGCCGGTAACGGCCAGCGCGGCCACGAACAGGCCCAACCATTTTTTTGCTGTCATGTGTCTGTCCATTGCCTCCCGTTAGAACTGCGCATAGATGAACTGCGCGGGCACATAGTCGCCCCCGGTGCAGAAAAGGAGCAGCAGCAGCGGCACCAGTGCGGCGATAAACTGCACCCCAGCCGGACGCTCCGCCAGCCACTGGCGGATGTGTACGCCGCGCTCCTGCGCGTATTCCACCAGCACCAGCACCAGCACCGCGCAGATGACGATTACGTAATCCATAACGCCGATACCAAGCCCGAGCAAACTGCCCGAAACCAGCGCGGACGGCTGGAAATCCGTCACCGTGCGCCACAGCATCCCAAGTCCGGTCAGCAGACGCGGCGCGCGCGTGATATAGCGGCCGATGAACACGATCACACAGGTGCGCGCGATCCGCACCAGATTCCAGCCGCGGCTGTCATCGGTCATGTGCAGGCGACTGCGCCAACCCACAAACCGCGCCTCCATCAGCAGCGAAACCGTGATGATAATGCCGTTGTAAAAGCCGAAAAAGATATATTTCAGGCTGGAACCGTGCCAAATGCCAATCAGCAGATACACGATAAAGGTGGCAAGCGACGTCGCCAGGATCTTGCCTGCTTTGCCCTTGATGTGGCCGCGACTCCAGCGTCCCAGACGCGCAAACGGTTTGGACAGCGACAGCGGATAAAACACATAATCGCGCATCCAGCCGCCCAGCGTGATATGCCAGCGGCGCCAGAAGTCGGTCAACGAACGGGCGAACAGCGGACGGCGGAAGTTTTCCGTCATTTCAATGCCCAGCATCTGCGCGGTGCCGCGTGTGATGTCGATACCGCCCGAAAAATCGCAATACAGCTGGATACAGTAGGCCAGCGTACCAGCGGCAAGGATGCTGCCGGGATACTGCCCGGCGTTATCAAACACGGTGTTGGCCACCACACCGGCGCGCTCGGCAATGAGCAGCTTTTTGAAAAAGCCCCACAAAATCAGTTGGATGCCATCGCGCAGCTTGTCATAATCCAGCGTGCGCTCGGCATAGAGCTGCGGGGCGAGCTGGTTATACCGGCTGATCGGCCCTTGAATGATCTGCGGGAAAAACGAAGTAAACAGCGCAAACTTTGCCACATTGCGCTGCGGCTCCTGCTTGCCGCGGTATACGTCGATCACATAGCCGATGGACTGGAACACGAAAAACGATACGCCCAGCGGCATCAGCAGACCGAGCGAGGGCAGCGACCGGTTCAGGGCGCGTCCAAGCAGCTGGGCAGTGAAATCCCAGTACTTGAGCGTATACAGCATCCCGAAGTTGAGCAGACAGGCCGCCGCAACCACCGCTTTTTTGCGCCGCTTGATCGCCTCCTGCAAGCGCGCCTTGTCCGCGCCGTCGGGCAGCGACCGGCGCTGCGCATTGAGACGCCCAAGCAGCAGCCCCGCTGCATAGACGGTCAGCGTCGTAAACAGCAGATACACCACCGTCTTGACCCCGCCGCAGCAGTAAAACACATAACTGGCCGCCAGCAGCAGCATCCACTGGCAGCGCTTGGGGATGACGTAATACAGAACGGTCAGGGCAACCAGAAAGACGATATAGGTGACAGAGGTGAACGACATGGGTTACTTCAGCCTCTGGATCATGTCCCACATGCTCTCGGCGGAGTTAAAATTCTCCGGCGTCAGGTCGTCCACCGTGATATCCACCCCAAAGGCGTCCATCAGCTCGGAGACGATCGTGACGATATCGAGCGACTCGATCAAACCGTCGTCGATCAGCGCGGTTTCGTTGGCAAAATCAATGCCGGGGCAGCATTCGGTCAGAATCTGAATCAGTTTTTCCATTTTGCAATCCTTTCGTTATCCGTGGTTTTCCTGTTGGTTGGTCATCACAAGGCTTTGCCAGCCGTCGGGCGCAAAGCCCTCCGCCTGATAGACATGCAGCGCAGCCTGATTTTCCGCGCCCGTCCAGACCAGCGCACGGCGGTCGGCGGTGATGCGGTTAAAGCGGGCGACGAGCGACCGCGCCAATCCCTGTCCCCGCAACGCGGGGGACACGGCAAGCTGCCGGATCTCCGCCGTGCGGTCGAACGAGAAGCGCAGCAGCGCATCCGTCCCGTGCGTCAGCACCCGGCCGGCGCTCAAATCGTCCACCAATTCGTCCGGCAGCGGCAGACAGCCGGTACGCGCGTCAAACTGCGCGTGCAGCAGCTGCAACAGCGGTTCGGGGGAAACATCCGTCCCGTGCGCTTCCTCCTCCGGCACACCCAGCACCGGCCGCGCGAGCCGCACGCGCCGCAGAATGCCGGAAAAGCCCAGCGACGCAAAATAATCCGCAGCCTTGTCCGGCCGACGCGGATGGAGCGGCAGCTCCACAACCGTATCCGGGGGCAATGCCTGTCCGGGCTGCGCGGACAGGTCGGTCAGGTAATAATGCAGAATAAAATGCGTGGGGCGGCGGCGCAGCAGGAACAGCCCGCCTTCCCATGCATGTGCCAGCAGCGTCCCCCGAGCAATCTCCTGCCGGAGTTCTTCCGCACCCAGCGTGCGGTTTGCCAGCACGCCCGGCCGGAACTGCCGGCTGATCTGCGCGGACAGCGCAGCGTAATCACGAACCGTTTGCACGCTGATACTCCTCCCGCAATGTCACCCGGTCAACCTTGCCGTTGGCGTTGTAGGGCAGGCGCTCCTTTGCCACCCAGATATTGGGCAGCATGTAGCGCGGCAGCCGTGTTTTGAGCTGCTCGACCAGTTCGGACGGCGTCAGCGTACCCTCGTAACAGCAAACAATGCGGTCGCGTCCCTCATCGAAAAAGCAAACCGCGTTGGGCACGTCGGGCAGGGAGTGCAGGGCGGTTTCGATCTCGCCCAACTCGATCCGGTAGCCCATGTGCTTGATCTGGCCGTCCTTACGGGCGGAGAAGTACAGCAGGCCATCCTCCCGGCGCACGCCAATGTCGCCCGTGCGGTAAATCACGTCCGGATAATCCGGGTTGAGCGGATTCTGCACAAACGCCGCCGCAGTTTTATCCGGGTCGGCATAGTAGCCGTGCGCCAGCCCGATGCCGCGCACGCAGATTTCGCCCGGCGTGCCGTCCGGCACAGGGCACAGGCTCTCATCCAGCAGCAGCACCTGCTTGTTCCGGCACGGCGTGCCGATGGGAAGCGGCTCACCGTCCTCGTAGGTACGATCCTGCGGCACAGGATACCAAGTGCAGTCCACCGTCACTTCCGTCGGGCCATACAGGTTGATATACTGCACTTCGGGCAGCGCCGCGCGCCAGATGTTCAGGTTGCGCGCCATCAGCGCTTCGCCGCCGACGATCACATGGCGCAGGCTCTGCGGCTGGCATTTGGCCAGCGCCTTGGAGGTCGCCACCAAATTGAACGCAGAGGTCGCCCAGATCAGCGCGGTCGCGCCGACCTCCTCGATCTTCCGCAGCAGCATCAGCGGGAACATAAACAGCTTTTTGGACAAAATATGGGTGGTCGCACCGCATTTAAGCGTCAAATAGATATCCTTCACCGAAAGATCAAAGTAGAACGGCGCCTGATTGGCCATCACATCGTCCCCAGTGATCCCGCAGGCGTCCGCCATCCACTCGGTAAAGTCGATCACCGAACGGTGGGAAATGACGATGCCTTTGGGCGTGCCGGTCGAACCGGAGGTGAAAATCACATATGCCGGGTCGATGTCCAGCACCATTTCCTGCCGCGCGGCCACCAGCGCCGCATCCGGGGCAGTATGTTCCACCTCGTCCAGACACAGGGACGGGCAAAACCCGTCCAGCGTGCGGGCAATCGGCTCCTGCGCCGGCGCATACAGCAGCAAGGCAGGGGAGAGCTGCTGCAGCACGGCCTTCATGCGCTGTTCGGGCATGTGGTCGTCCAGCGGGACATAATAATTGCCGCTTGCCAGCACCCCCTGAAACGCGGCCAGCGTCACGGCCGTCCGGTCGGTCAGCACGGCAATGGGGCGGTTGACCGCATTGGTATGCTGCGCGATCGCCGCCGCACAGCGCCGGGCATATTCCAGCAATCCGACAAAGGTGAAGCTGCGCCCTTCATCCGCAAAAGCGGTTTTTTCCGGCGTGCGCGCTGCCGTGCGCTCCAGATATTCCAAAAGATTCAACATGGCTGATGCTTCCGGCCTTTCTTCACTGATGATTCCCGGACGGATCCGGGCTTGTCCCGGGGCTCACCGCCAAATAAGCGGCTTTTGCATACAGAAATCCCCGGATGGCAAACTTCTATCTATATAATATAGCATGAAAGCACCCCTTCTGCAACGTTTCCCACCAAGTTTTTTGCCGGACACAACAAAGCCTCTTTCCCACCCAAAGGACAGGAAAGAGGCATTTGTAATCACGTATCAGAAGTGGATGCGCAACAATTACTTGTTGTCAACCTCAGCCATGTGCTCGATGAGCATCAGCAGCTTGTTGGAGTAGCCCCACTCGTTGTCGTACCAAGAAACAACCTTCACGAAGGTGTCGGTCAGCTGGATGCCAGCCTTGGCG
>CALWEB010000120.1 GCA_944376955.1 uncultured Agathobaculum sp.
TTTGTTGGTGTGGATATCAAAGATATCGCTCAGCTGGAAGAAGGGCAGCAGCTGACCGGTGAGGTTGGTTCGCATCTGTTCGATCAGGAGGGCAGACGTATTACCAATCGATATCGGGATCGGATCATTGCCGTTGAGTTGCCGGATTATCTGCGGATACCGATGCGGATCGGAGTAGCCGGACTGCCTACCAAAGCGAAAGCAATCTATGCGGCAATCAAGGGAAAATATATCAATGTGCTAATTGTAGATACACGCACAGCGTCCCTGTTATGCGATATGTGACAGTAACAAAGCCGTTTAGGAGGATGAAATCTCCCTAAACGGCTTTGTTTATGGACTTATGGTTACTGAGCAGCGTTTTCCGCGTTCCCGGCTGCCAGCTGCGCAGCAAATACCTTGTCCAGAGCAGGCCAGCTGCGTTTGAGCGATACCGGGCGGCCGTCGCGTCCCATAAAGCAATGACGGCTTTCGCCTTCGCAGCGCAATGTATCGGTTTGTGCGTCGCGCACTTCGTAGTGCAGCCCCATGCGGACACCGTTGTATTCGGTGATTTGCGCGAAGATCAGCACGGTATCGCCAAACCGCGCCATAGTTTTATACTTGCAGTGTACTTCGAGTACCGGGCTGCCAAAACCTTCTGCTTCGATGCGGTCATAACCGTAGCCAAGCTGTTCGAGTAGCTCGACACGGGCTTCTTCAAACCAGCGGATGTAGTTGGAGTGATGGACGATGCCCATGCCATCGGTCTCATAATACTGTACTTTGTGTTCATAGGGGGTCATAATACTGATTCCTTTCCAAAAAGAGAAAGCGCCCGGCGGGGCGCTTTGGTTTGTTTGTCCGGATAACCGTGTATTGGGCGCGGCAGAAAAACAAAAGCGTGGACGGTTTTGCAGTATTATGGTAGCACAAAAAACAGCATTTGTCGAGCGCTGGGCAGATAAACTCAGATCCGCTGACGGAACAGACCATGGCGGTTGCAGTACCAGTACAGCATACCGTGTCCACGGATAAAAAAGCGTGTTTGCGCATTGCCTTCCGGGTAGAGCTTGACCATGTCAAACCGGTCCCCGGTGACGCAGGCGATAAAGGAAATATAGTGGCTTTTGGTCATTGGATGATCTACGGTGATGTAGTGTTCATGCTCAATGGTTTCGCACTGTACAGCGTGTGCCTCGTCTGGCTCCTCTGCTTCCAATGGCGGCAGGGTAATGCCGCAGCAGGAAATGACTGCCGGGCCAGTACTGTGCAGCACGTTGCCGCAGATCGGGCAGACATATAGCTGCGAACGCAGCAGATTGGCTGCGCGGTTGGTGTTGATCACCTGTTCGCCGCTGAGCAGCTCCGGCAGGGAGACCTGCAGAACCCCTGCCAGCGGCTCCAGCAAGGACACGTCTGGAAAGCCTTTGCCGGTTTCCCATTTGGAAACGGCCTTGTCGCTGACGCAGAGCTTTTCGGCCAGCTGTGCCTGTGTCAAATGCTTTGCTTCGCGCAGCCGCTTGATAACCGCGCCAGTGATATAGTGATCCATGTTGGTTTCTCTCCTTTCATACAGCAGGATACCATGCAATTTGCCGCAGGACAACCTACGCTGCGTAGAGTGGGAAAAATGAGAAGGGGACGGCGCAGAAAAGCGCCGACACGAACTGTGCCGGCGCTGAGTGCTGTTTTTTTGGTGGTTATTTAAAGTATTTCACACCGTTTTCAAAGATTGGCTGGTACTTTTCGCCATAGATGTTGCGGCCGACAAACGGGCTGTAACGTTCGGTGTGGCCCATCTTGCCGAGTACGCGGCCATCGGGGGAGGTGATACCCTCGATTGCGCACATCGAGCCATTGGGATTCCATGCGATATCCATGGACGGCGAACCTGCAAGGTCAGTGTACTGGAAGGCGATCTGTCCGTTCTTTGCGAGGTCATCGATCACATGCTGCGGAGCGACGAAGCGGCCTTCGCCGTGGGAAATCGCAATCGAGTGCAGGTCACCGACGTTGCATGAGGACAGCCACGGCGACTTCACCGAAGCCACGCGTGTGGTCACATAGCGGCTCTGATGGCGGCCGATCAGGTTGAAGGTCAGTGTCGGGTCGTCGCCGGTCATCTCATCGCGGATTTCGCCGTAGGGCACCAGACCCAGCTTGATCAGCGCTTGGAAGCCGTTGCAGATGCCGAGCATCAGGCCGTCGCGCTGTTGAAGCAGCTCATGGATTGCGTCCTTGATGCCGGGGCCGCGCAGGAACGAGGCGATGAACTTGCCCGAGCCGTCCGGCTCGTCGCCGCCCGAGAAGCCGCCCGGAACAATGACCATCTGGGCGCGGCGGATCGCGTCTTCCAGCTGCTCTGCGCTCTCAGCAAGTGCGTCGGCAGAATAGTTGCGTACGACAATGATCTCCGCTGCGCCGCCTGCGTTTTCCACCGCCCGCGCGGTATCATATTCGCAGTTGGTGCCCGGGAATACTGGAATAACGGCGAGGGGCTTGGCCGACTTGACCGCCGGCGCCTTAGTGCTGCGCTCGGTGTAGGAAACAGTGGTCAAATGTTCGTCCGCAGCGGGTGCCTTGGTCGGGAATACGCTTTCCAGACGGCCCTCGAAGGCTTCCGTCAACTCGTCCAGCGTCACGGACTCGCCGGCAACCGTGATCTTGCCATCCGCGGTCGTGCGACCCACCAGCCAGTAAGCAGGCAGCTCTTCCGCGGCTTCGATCAGGATGCCGCCGAAGTTCTTGAGGTACAATGCTTCGGTTGGGAAGGACTCGTCAAACGCAAAGCCGATCTTGTTGCCGAGCGCCATCTTGCACACGCCCTCGGCAATGCCGCCGACAGACAGCGCCCATGCGGACATCGCCTTGCCGGACGCGATCAGGTTGGCGACCTCGTTCCAGACGTGCTTCATGGTCTGGTAATCAGCCGAGCCGTCCTGGAAATAGGGCGCGTCAAAGAAGTAAACCGGATGGTCGGCCGCCTTAAATTCAGGGGAGATCAGGCGGGACGCATCCTGCGGAGCGATCGCAAAGGAGACAAGTGTGGGCGGTACGTCCATGTCGTCAAACGAGCCGCTCATCGAGTCCTTGCCGCCGATCGCACCAAGACACAGTTCTTCCTGTGCAGTATACGCGCCGAGCAGCGCGGATAGAGGCTTGCCGAAACGCTTGGGATCCTTGCCAAGGCGTTCAAAGTATTCCTGGAAGGTGAGGTAGGCGGTTTCAAAATCGCAGCCCGACGCAACGAGCTTTGCTACCGACTCAATGACTGCGGCCGATGCGCCAAGGTACGGGTTCTGCTCGGTGTAGTAGGGATCGAAGCCAAATGCCATGACCGAGGCGGTCTCACACTGACCGTTCTGCGCGGGCATGGTTGCCGCCATGACCTGCGTCGGAGTCAGTTGGTACTTGCCGCCGAAGGGCATAAATACCGAGTTTGCGCCGATCGAGCCGTCGAACCGCTCGACCAAACCGCGCTCGAGGCAGATGCCAAGGGTGGACGCATGGTGCAGCAGTTTTTCTGCTTCGGTTTTGCCTTCCGGCATACAAACGATGGATGGTGTGGGCAGGGG
>CALWEB010000121.1 GCA_944376955.1 uncultured Agathobaculum sp.
AAGGATAAGGTGGACGCAGAATAACGTGAGACTGGATAAATACCTCAAGGTTTCGCGCTTGATCAAGCGCAGGACCGTGGCAAATGACGCATGTGACGCAGCGCGTATCACGGTCAACGGCAAGCCCGCAAAGGCCTCCTATCAGGTCAAGACGGGCGATATCATCGAAATTGCATTCGGCCAGCGCACCATGAAAGTGGAAGTACTGGCCATCGCAGAGCACGCCCTCAAGGCAGACGCAGCTGCAATGTACCGGGAACTTCCCTGACCGGGTCATAAAACATCCCGCCCCTTCATAGGATGAAGGGAGCGGGATGTTTTTTTGCAGGGAGGGAATGGCTGATGGCATCCGAAGATCGCAACAGGGAAATGCCGCATAACATCATTCTGGAAGGCAGGGAGAAGCTGTCCATTTCCGGTGTTGTGGACGTGCAGAGCTTTGATGAGGAGCAGGTGCTGCTGGAAACCGTGCGCGGCATGGTGGTGGTGCGCGGACAGGGGCTGCATGTGGAACGGCTGCAGCTCGAGGCGGGTGAGCTGATTTTGGAGGGCGAGATCGGCCTGATCGAATATGATGACAGCGCACAGCCGCGCGGCAGCTGGTTTGGACGCCTGTTTGGCAGGTGAAGCGCTATGGAGGTGTTTTCCAATCAGGAGCAGTTGCGGCTGTTCCTGCAAAGTATCCTGTTGGGCGTAGGCGTGGGGCTGCTGTATGACTGGCTGCGCGCGCCCCGACGGGTGTTTGGGTTTGGTTGGGTGGCAACAGCGGTGTGCGATGCGTGCTTCTGGCTGGTGTTCCTGGCAGCGCTTTTTGAGTTTAACCTGCTTTTGGCGACCGGCCAGAACCGCTATTTTATCCTTGCCGGCGCGGCGGGGGGAGCCGTGTTATACTTTTGCCTACTCAGCGGTGCGGTACTGGCCGTGCTGGAGGGGATTCTGCGATGCCTTTGGTGCTGCCTGCGGCTGGTCTGCCTCGCGTGCCGCCGCGTATGGGAATTCTTGCGGTGCGGCGCTATAGCGGTGAAAACGCGATTTTTTGCAAAAAAGTTTGCAAAACCCTCTTCCATTTTTCGCGGGAAAGGTATAAAATAAAAATCGAATCAGTTTAACGCGGGCAGACAGTATGAGGTGAGCAACGTGTCGAAGCGGAAAATGCCGGTTGTGGTAAAAATAGCGATGCTGGTGTTTCTGATTTACGCAGTGGTCACAATCGTGCGGCTGCAATCGCAGATCGCGGATAAGCGGGCAGAACTGGACTCCCTGACCGGGCAAGTGCAGGAATATCAGGAGGCCAATGAACTGCTGCGGCAGGAAATGCAAAACGGCATTACCGAGGAGGATATCAGCGAGCTGGCCCGCACCGAGCTGAGTTATGCGGAACCCGGGGAACGTGTTTTTGTGGACACCTCCAGCCGGTAAAAGGGAAAAGATTAACGGAGGCAAAAAAACTTATATGGATTTGGCAGTGGGAACGATAGTGGAAGGTAAGGTAACGGGCATTACCAAATTCGGTGCGTTCGTTGCGTTGCCGGAAGGCAAGTCTGGCATGGTGCATATCTCGGAGGTTGCGTCCAGTTTCGTCAGCGACATCAAGGATTTTTTACAGGAAGGGCAGACGGTCAAGGTCAAGATCATCAACATTGATCAGGCAGGCCGCATCAACCTTTCGATCAAAAAAGCGCAGCCACAGGAGCATCGGCCGGATCGGGGGAACGGCTTTGCATCCCGTCAGCCGCGTTTCCAGCAGCGTTCTGCCGCGCCGCGCGGCCGCGCTGCCCAGCAGCCGAAAGATCCTGCAACGATGAGTTTTGAGGATAAGCTGAAAGCGTTTATGTCGGACAGCGAGAGCCGTCAGGCCGATGTCCGCCACGCGACCGACCGCAAGAACGGTTCGCGCAGACGCAGATAAACATAAAAACCGAGGGTGACCTCGGTTTTGTTTTTATCCCGCCCAATCCGACAAAATCTGCGGTATCCGATAAAAAATGCGCCCTTCCTTGCGGAAGAGCGCCAAAAGTAGGATTGTGGGGATAAAGATATGAACGGTGCATGGCAGCTTTTCAACTGCCATGATCAATATACCATATTTTGCCAATTATGTCAACACTTTTTTCAAAGAGGTTTTGCATGGAACAACGGTTGATTCAGAACGTAAATATCTGGACGATGGACGAGGCGGACACGCGGCTTTCCGGCTGGGTGCTGATGGAGGACGGGAAAATTGCCGCCTTGGGTGACGATGCGCCGCCGGATTGTGGACAGGTGATTGACGGTGCGGGCGGTGTGCTGACCCCCGGCCTGATTGACATCCACTCCCACCTCGGCCTGTATGAGGACGGGCTGGGCTTTGAGGGCGCGGATGGCAACGAGGACACCGATCCGGTCACACCGCATCTGCGCGCGATCGATGGCGTCAATCCGATGGATCGCGGGTTCCGCGAAGCGGTGGAGGCGGGCGTGACTGCAACCGCGGTCAGCCCGGGCAGTGCCAACCCGATTGGCGGGCAGATTGCGCTGCTGAAGACCGCAGGCCGCCGCGTGGACGATATGGTGCTCAAGGCGCCGCTCGCCATCAAATTTGCGCTGGGGGAAAACCCCAAGTCGGTTTATCACGATAAGGACGAAAGCCCGGTCACCCGTATGGCGACCGCCGCACTCATCCGGGAGCAGCTTTACAAGGCCAAGGAATATTTGGCGCGGCGCGAACGGGCTGAGAGCGACCCGGAGGATGACGGGCCGGACTACGACACCAAGCTGGAGGCGTTGCTGCCGCTGCTTTGGGGCAAAATCGAGGCGCATTTCCACGCGCATCGCGCGGATGATATCTTCACCGCGCTGCGCATTGCCAAGGAGTTCGGCATCAAGCCGGTGATTGTACACGGCACGGAGGCGCATTTGGTGGCCGATCTGCTGGCCGGGGAAGGCGTTCCGGTCGTGAGCGGGCCGTATATGACTGACCGCTCCAAGCCTGAATTGCGTAACTTGACTGACGGGGCGCCGGGCATTCTGGCCCGCGCGGGTATCCCGACCGCAATTACGGTCGATCATCCCGAGATCCCGCTGCGGCTGCTGCCCATGGCGCTCATGCTTGCTGTGCGCGCGGGCATGGACAAAACCGACGCGCTGCGTGCGGTCACTTCGGTGCCGGCGCAGATTGCGGGCATGGCGCACCGCATCGGCAGTTTACGGGCCGGGATGGATGCGGATTGCGTGCTGTGGAGCGGCGACCCGCTGGATTTTGCATCACAGGTGCAGGCTGTTTGGATCAACGGCGCACTGGAATATAGGAGGACAACATGAGAACGATCGACGTTTCGGAAGTGACAAAACTGGTGCGGCAGCTGTGTATTGACGCAAACTATTACCTGCCCGCCGATCTGCGGCAGGCGTTTGTGGACGGTCAGAAGGCCGAACAGTCGCCGCTGGGTCAGGAGATTTTCGGGGAAATGATCACAAACTGCGATCTGGCACGCGAAAACAATGTGCCGGTTTGCCAGGATACCGGCATGGCCATCGTGTTTGCCGAAGTCGGGCAGGATGTCCACCTGACAGGCGGTGCATTTGAGGACGCGGTGACCGAAGGCGTGCGCCGCGGCTATATCGACGGCTATCTGCGCCTGTCGGTCGTGGGTGACCCGCTGCGCCGCGAGAATACGAACGACAATACGCCTTGTGTGCTGTACACCTCGATTGTACCGGGGGATAAGGTGCGCATTACAGTGGCGCCCAAGGGCTTCGGTTCGGAAAATATGACCGCAATGAAGATGTTCACGCCCGCCGCGACTAAGGAGCAGATCGTGGATTTTATCGCGGATGCCTGCATCCATGCGGGTTCCAACCCCTGTCCGCCGATTGTCATTGGCGTAGGTCTGGGCGGTACGAGCGACAAGGCGGCATTCCTTGCCAAGCGCGCGCTGCTGCGCCCGGTGGGCGAGCACAGCGCTGACCCGCTGTACGCGGAGATGGAGCAGGCCATTCTGGACAAGGTTAACGCTTCGGGCGTCGGCCCGCAGGGGCTGGGCGGCACGGTGACCGCACTTTCCTGTGCGATTGAGCCGTTTGGCACGCATATCGCGGGACTGCCGTGCGTGGTCAATATCTCCTGCCATGTTACGCGCCATGCTGAGGGTGAGATCTGAAAACTTGCTGGCAAGATGCTGAACAATTTGTGAATTTCTGCAAAATAGATTGGACATTTTCTCCGAAGACGTGGTATACTGAAGATAGCAAATCCCACCATGCCGCTGCTGTATTGGCAGCCGGCGGCATCAAAGTATCTTGGGCCTTGTGCCCGTTAGGAGATGATGTTATGAAGTTTACCATCGTCGAGAGAAAAATGAAAATTGACGACGATCTGCGACAATACGCGCTGCGCAAGGTCGAAAAGCTGGATCGGTATTTTCATCAGGATTCCGACACCACGCTGACCTTTAGCGAACTGCGCGGCAAACAAACCGTGGAAATTACGGTGCGCCAGGCTGGGCTGGTTGTGCGTGCGGAGGAAACCACAACCGATATGTTTGCATCTGTGGACGGCGCGATCAGCAGCATCGAGCGGCAGATCCGTAAGCACAAGACCCGCTTGGAGAAGCGCCTGCGGGAAGGTGCGTTTGATAAGATTGCCGAGCAGCAGGCTGCACTGTCGGAAGAAGAGTTCGATATCGTGCGCCGTAAGAAGTTTGACGTCAAGCCCATGAGCGTGGACGAGGCGATTTTGCAGATGAACCTGTTGGATCACCAGTTCTACTTCTTCCGCAACGCGGATGACAATAACATCCATGCGGTTGTTTACAAGCGCGCGGCAGGCGGCTATGGCCTGATCGAGGGCGAGGAATAAAAAAGCGCAAGGGAAAGCCGGCGGACAAGATCCGGACAGGCGTTCCGGTTGGG
>CALWEB010000122.1 GCA_944376955.1 uncultured Agathobaculum sp.
TGTGGAAGAACATCGAAATCTTCCTCAAGAAGGTGATTCCGGTGGCGGAGGAATGCGGCGTTGTGATGTCGCTGCATCCGGATGACCCCCCGTACCCGATCTTCGGCCTGCCGCGCGTCATCACCTGTGAGAAGAACCTCGACCGCTACCTGTCCATCGTGGATTCGCCGTCCAACACGCTGTGTCTGTGCACCGGCTCGCTGGGCTGCGCGAAGTTCAACGATATCCCCAAGATGGTGCGCAAGTATTCTTCGATGAACCGCATCGGCTTTATGCACATGCGCAACGTCAAGATTATGGAGGACGGCTCGTTTGAGGAGCGCGCGCACCTGTCCAGCTGCGGCAGCTTGGATATGTACGAGATCGTCAAGGCGCTGGTGGAGACCGGCTTTGACGGCTACGTCCGTCCCGACCATGGCCGCATGATCTGGGGCGAGACTGGCAAGCCGGGTTACGGCCTGTATGACCGCGCGCTGGGCGCAACCTACCTCAACGGCCTGTTTGAGGCCTGCGAGAAGGCACTGGCAAAGTAAATTTATCGCACTAACACCGTTTCGGCTGTGTGCCGTGCGGAACATACAAGCATTGCAAAGGGTTTGCTGTCTGATTCGGTCAGGCGGCAAACCCTTTTTTGCGCGGTGCGGCCAAAAAGGAAATAGAGTATGCCTCTATGAAAAGTAAATTTTTTGAAACCGGGTAAAATGGGTGTGTCCATACGCGGGATCGTGTGGTATAATAAAACATATTGAACAAGTATGAATTAACAGGAGGCAGCAATGCAACTGATTTTGAGCGATAGGCATATCGACCTGTCAGGAATCGAGCCGTCCATCCCGTTTATCGACCTGTCGAAGCGCAACATCGCAAACTGCGTGGGATGTTTCGGCTGCTGGACCAAAACCCCGGGCAAATGTGTCATCCGGGATGACGCGGTTGCGGTCTATCCGCGCATCGCAGAAAGCGATCGGGTGATGTATGTCAGCCGGATCAAGTATGGAAGCTACGATACGACGATGAAAACCATGCTGGAACGCGCCATTCCGGTGCAGCAGGCCTTTATCCGCCTGCTGCACGGGGAAACGCACCATGTGCAGCGTCGGGTGGCGCCCAAACAGGCGGTCGTGATTGCATATGGCGACTTGTCTGCGGAGTCGAAAAAGATTTTTCGGCAGCTGGTTGCCCGCAACGCCAACAATATGAATTTTGCAAGCTACCGGGTGGTGTTCGTGCCGGAATGTGACGTGGAGGCAACGGTCAGGAAGGAGGCGATGGCATGGGCAAAATCATGATCCTCAACGGCAGCCCAAGGGCGCCGAAATCCAACTCCAAGCAATACGCAGAGATGTTTTCCAAAGCGTGCGCCGCAGAAACGGAATATTTCGCGGTCACCAAAACCAACCATCAGGCCATTTGCCATGCCATGGACGGTTTTTCGGATGTTTTGCTGGTGTTTCCGCTTTATGCGGACGGCATCCCGGTCACACTGATGCGCTTTCTGGACACGCTGGCGCAAAACGCGCCAAGCCGGAAACCGCGGGTATCGGTTTTGATTAACTGCGGCTTTTTGGAGCCGGAGCAGAACAATATCGCGGTCGCAATGCTGCGTCTGCATTGCAAAGAAAACGGGTATCCGTTTGGTTCGGTTTTGCAGATCGGCAGCGGGGAGGCCATCCTGTCCACGCCGTTTCGGATTCTGGTGCGTGCGAAGGTCAAAAAGCTGGCTGCGGCGATCGTGGCGGGACAGTCACAGACCTGGAAAGTCACCATGCCGATTTCCAAAGGGATGTTTCTCAAAGCGTCCACCCGGTATTGGGTGCATTACGGAAAACGCAACGGGATTACAAAAGAACAGATGGCAACCATGCAGATCGAGCAATGATGCCATGCCCATCGTGCCGCGCCCTATTTCGATTGGAATGGGGCGCGGCATTGTGCTGCGGCAAAAAGGCCGGAAGGAATACACGCCGCTGACGTAAAAAACAGTTTTCATACATTTTGCAATGTGGTATGATTAAAAAAAGGGGGAGTGGCAATGAAATGGAGACGGTTGCTGCTCGCGTTGTGTGCGGTGGTGCTGACGGTGTGGCTGTGCCTGACGCTTGGCGCATGGAGCGGACGGCAGGAAGAGCCGCTGCGCATCGGCGCGACCTATATGACGATGAATAACCCGTTTTACAGCGTCATCGACGAAGAACTCCGTCTGATGATCGAGAGCCGCGGCGATATCCTACTCACGCGCGACCCGGCGCTCGATCAGGACAAGCAGAATGACCAGATCCATGAACTGCTTGCCGACGGGATTGATCTGCTTGTGATCAATCCGGTGGATTACCAGCAAATCCGTCCGGCGCTCGAAGAAGCGCGGGACGCGGGCGTGCCGGTCGTCATTGTGGATTCGCAGGTCAGCGATCCCACGCTGGTGGCCTGCACCATCGCTTCGGATAATTACGGCGCGGGTGTGTTGTGTGCCGAACACCTGATGCGCACGCGGGATGCGGCGCATATCGCCCTGCTGGAGCATCCGGCAGCCCAGTCGGCAGTGGACCGGATTCGTGGCTTTTGCGACACCGTCGCCGGCCATCCGCAGTATCAGATTGCTGGTCACGCGAGCAGCGACGGCCAGCTGGAGCTTGCTATGCCGGCGCTGGACGGCTTGTTGGACGCCGACCCGTCGATCGACGTAGTAATGGCGCTCAACGACCCGACCGCCTTGGGTGCAATGGCGGCGCTGGAGGAACGGCAGCTGCTGGATCGGACGCTGGTTTACGGGGTGGACGGCGCACCTGAGGCGAAAAACATGATTATTGAGGGTGTCATGACCGCGACTGTGGCGCAGTCGCCCATCCGGATAGGACAGACAACCGCACAGGTCATCTATCAGATCCTGTCCGGGGACACACATCAGACGGAGATCATCGTGCCGGTCGAACTGATCACGGCGGACAATGTGGAACAGTTCGGTGCGGACGGCTGGCAATAAAGGGGGGAGGCACCATGCAAAAGGACGAAAACCTGCCCCTGCTGCGTCAGGTGATGCTGCTGATCAATTTGGCGCTGTGCGCGTTTGTCAGCGCCGTGTTTGTGCTCACCCCACTGCGTGCGGCACGACGGGGCGAGGGCGTACATTTTTTGCAGGGTCTGGGCAGCTTGCCTGCTGCACCATGGAGCGTTGCCTTCGCGGCGCTGGGGTTTGCGGCGTTTGTTGCGGTCGATCTGGCCTATCGGCGCGGCAAGCTGGGCAGCGGGCGCGTGGCGTTTTGGCTGGAGCCGGGAATGGCGATCATTATCATTCTGGCGCTGCATCTGGACTATAACGGGCTGCTGCTGCTCGCTGTGGTGGATTTGGTGGACAGCCTGCATGACCGTGGGCGGATGCTGTTTCTTGGCGCGATGACTTCGCTTTACCTGCTGACCAGTCTGGACGTGCTGCAATCCGGTTTGGGTATGGTTTCGGCATTGGATTATCTGGCCTATTACGAGGGGCAGCCGCGCCAGCTGATGCAGACCGCCATCGGCCTGCTCAGCGCGCTCAACCTGATCCTGTTTATCGGGTATATGGTCATTCTGGTTGGCAGACGCACCGAGGAAAACGCCGCCATCCGCCGTTTGAACGGGGAACTGGCGCGGGCAAACGACAAGCTGTCGGTACTGAACAGCCAGCTCAAGGACTATGCTGCGCAAAGCGAACGCATGGCGGAAACCCGTGAACGCAACCGCTTGGCGCGCGAGATCCACGATACGCTCGGCCATGCGCTGACCGGCATCACCGCCGGGGCGGATGCCTGCATTGAGATGATGGATATTTCGCCCGATATGGCGCGCAAGCAGATGGAACTGATTGCAAAAACCGCCCGCGCGGGCATGAACGAGGTGCGCCGTTCGGTCAGTGCGCTGCGGCCGGATGCGTTGGAACGCTTCCAGCTGTCCGAGGCGTTGGCTAAGCTGTGCGGGGAGATGCAGCAGACTTCCCATGCCGAGATCCGGCTGGACATACAGCCGGCGGATATGCGTCTTTCGCAGGATGAGGAGGATGCGGTCTACCGCATTGTGCAGGAAAGCGTGACCAATGCCATCCGGCACGGCCATGCCACGGAAATAGATGTGTCCCTGTCCTGTCAGGAGCGCCGCATGGCGATTGTGGTGCAGGATAACGGCATTGGCTGTGCGAAAATTGAGCAGGGCTTCGGGCTGCGGCACATGCGCGAGCGGCTGCGGCTGCTCGGCGGCAGCCTGCGCGTGAACGGGACAAACGGGTTCCGGATAGAAGCTTCCATACCGCTTCGATGGGGGGATGAGATATGATCCGCGTATTGATAGCAGACGATCAGGAATTGATCCGCCAGAGCCTGAGCTTTGTGCTGGATGCGCAGGCGGACATCACCATGGTGGGCACCGCGTCCAATGGGCGCGAGGCGATTGAACTGGTGCGCAAGGAAAAGCCGGATGTGGTGCTGATGGACATCCGGATGCCTGAGGTCGATGGGGTGGAATGTACACGGCTGATCAAAGCCGCCTATCCACAGATCAAGGTCATTATCCTGACCACCTTCGACGATGATGAATATGTGTTTGGCGCGCTGCGCTACGGTGCCTCCGGCTATCTGCTCAAAGGGGTTTCCGTGAGTGAACTGGCAAACGCGGTGCGCGAAGTAGTGCGCGGCGGCTCGATCATCATGCCGGGCGTGGCATCCAAAGCACTTGGCATGTTCGCGCGCATGGCACGCGGCAGTATGCAGATCCCGGTGGACAAGAAGCAGACTGCCGCTTTGCAGGAAAACGAATGGCGGGTCATCCGCGAGGTCGGCTGCGGCAAATCCAATAAGGAGATTGCGGCGGCGCTGTGCCTGTCGGAAGGGACGGTGCGCAATTATCTGAGCAGTGTGCTGAGCAAACTCGACCTGCGCGACCGCACCCAGCTGGCAATCTGGGCGGTGCAGACCGGCGTTGCGGCCGACCCGTATGGAGACCGGCCATGAGACAGGGGATAAAACGGCTGGCTGCCGGCGTGCTGTTGTCCGCCGTTGTGCTGGCGGCGACGGCTTTTGGGGCATCGCGGGAAACCGTACTGACAGTCGGTGTGGTGGCCGGCAGCTATTGGGATGCCCCGACCGGGAACTGCTATGCGGTGATGGACGCGGCGATTGCACGGTTTGAACAGGCGCATCCCAATGTGCGCGTGGAATACACCAGCGGCATTCTCAAACGGGACTATTCCGAGTGGCTGGCCGATCAATTCCTGCTCGGCCGGGAACCGGATGTGTTTCTCGTTCTGCCGGAGGATTTCGGTATGTTGGCCGAACTGGGGGCACTCCAGCCGCTGGACAGCCTGCTGGAAAACGACTCCGCGGTTTCCACGGGGGATTTCTATGACGCGGCGCGTCAGAGCGGCGAGGCAGGCGGCGTGCAGTATGCGCTGCCCTACGAATGTGTGCCGACGCTGATGTTTGTCAACAAGACGCTGCTCGAGGCAGAAGGCATCCCGGTGCCGGATAATGACTGGACGTGGGATGATTTTTACAAAATCTGTGCGCAGGTGACACGCGATACGGATGGCGACGGCACAGCCGACCAGTTCGGCAGCTACGGCTATACTTGGCGGGATGCGTTGGCGTCAAACGGCGCGGCACTGTTTGACGAGAACGGGAGCAGTTGCTTGATTGCCGAGCCAGCCTGCGTCGAGGCGGTCGAGTTTGCACAACGGTTGGAAGAATTGTATACAGACTGTGATATCACGGCTCGCAGCTTTGATGAGGGACATGTGGCCTTCCGTCCGTTTTTGTTTTCCGATTACCGCACCTATCAACCCTATCCGTGGCGCATCAAGCGTTATTCGGATTTCGAATGGGACTGCATCCAGATGCCGGGTGGGCCGTCCGGCACGGGACGGTCGGAGCTGAGCACCGTGCTGGCGGCAATCAGCAGCCGGTCGTCGCAGCAGGCGCTGACGTGGGAACTGCTCAAGGAGCTGACGTGCTCGGACGAGACACAAGCCATGCTGTATACGGATTCGCACAGCGTATCCGCCTTGCGGCGTGTGACCCAGTCGCCGCAGACCCAGCAGATCCTGCGGCAGGATACCCCGGGCGAAAGCCAGTTGGGGTTGGAAATCCTGCCCGATACGATGGAACAGGCGGTGGCCGCGCCGCATTTCCGCGCCTATGATCAGGCGCTGCTGCTCGCGGAAAGCCTGGTGGCGACCGCGATGGAGGACGACCATAACCTATCGCTGCAATTACAGCGCGTGCAGCGGGAATTGAATGAATATCTGCAAAATTAAACGGAGTTCGGATATAAGCCGTTCCCGTTTTTGGCAAACTGCCAAAAAACGGGAACGGCTTTTTGCGTTTTTTTACAAAGCAGATGACATTTGTCATGCAAAACAGGATAAGTGTCATCTGGCATTCATGACAAAGTACAGATGTATTTTCATGGGTGAATTGGTAAAATTGTCTCAACAAAAACAAGAAAGGGGAAAAAAGAATGCGATATCTGATTCTGGTCAGCCACGGGACCTTTGCACCGGGGCTGCACAACGCGGTTGGCATGATGGCCGGTGCTGGCCGCGAGGATATCCGCTCGACCAGTCTGCTGGATGGAATGGATGTGGACACCTACCGGAAGGCGTTTGCCGAACTGGTCGCAGACATCACCGAGGCGGACGAGATCCTGCTGTTTGCCGACATCATCGGCGGCTCGCCGCTGACAACCGCGATGGAGGTCCTGACGGAAAAGGGCCTGCTTGCAAACACGGCCGCGATCGGCGGTATGAACCTGCCGCTGGTGCTGACCGCTGCGTTTGCAGACGCGGACACACCGCTGGCGCAGGTAGCGGCTGAGATCATGGAAGAGGGCCGCGGGCAGCTCAAGCCGTTCGAACTGGATGGCGGCGACGAGGACGAAATCTGACGGTACAGTACCATATGAAAATCAAACAAGGAGGAAAATCGTATGTCTATTTCATTTATCCGTGTGGATGACCGTATGATCCACGGCCAGACCTGCACCCGCTGGGCGCTCGAATATCCCTGCGACGGCTTGATCGCTGTCAATGACAAGGCGGCGAAAACGCCGGTGCTCAAGGCAGCTTACAAGAATGCCAGCGATAAAAAGACCTTTGTCTGGTCGCTCGACGAGTGGCGCGCCAAGTGCGGCAAGGTGCTGGCGAGCAAGGACCGTTACTTCCTGATCACCAAGGACCCGATCACAATGAAGAAAATCCTCGTGGATGATGGCTTTGATCCCGGCGAGGTCAAGACGGTCATCATCGGGCCGTGCAACGACCGCGAGGGCGCGGTCAAGCTGGGCAACAACCAGTCGATCACACAGGAAGAGGCAGACGCACTGGAGGCCATCATGCAGAAGGGCTACGAAGTGGAGTTTGCCCTGATCAAGGAAGCCGCTATCGGCAACTGGACCAAGTTCCGCGGCCAGTTCGGCTATAAATAAGTAGAAAACCCGCAGTTGGGCTGCGGGTTGGAGAGAAATACAAAAAGGGGCTATATCAGAAAGGTTAGGTGAAGGATTTTATGGAAATCCAGGTATGGCAGGCAGCATTGTTTGGCTTGTTCGCCTGTTTGGCGTCCATGCCCGGCCTTGGCGGCACGGTATTTGGCAACTACACTCTGGGCCGTCCGCTCGTGGCGGGTCTGGTGGTCGGCCTGATCATGGGCGACGTGCAGACCGGTATCTATCTGGGCGCGGCAATTCAGGTTGTTTACATCGCACTGGTTACGCCCGGCGGCACTGTATCCGCCGACGTGCGTGCAATCTCCTACATCGGCATCCCGCTGTCCATCGTTGCAGTACACGGCATGGGTTTGAGCCCGGCTTCCCCGGAGGGACAGGCGATGGCGGTTACCCTCGGTTCTGCCGTTGGTACGCTGGGCACGGTGCTGTTCTATGGCACCGCAACGGTCAACCTCGTTTGGCAGCACATGGGCTGGAAGGCGCTTGAAAAGGGCAATCTGAAAAAACTCTATGTGGTGGATATGGGGCTGCCGTGGATTTCGCACATCCTGTGCTCGTTTATCCCGACGTTTATCATCACCAAGGTCGGCGTCAACATGGTTGACCTGATGAAGGCTTACCTGCCGATGGACGGCATTGCCATGAAAACGCTGTTTACGGTCGGCTCGCTCCTCCCGGCAGTCGGTATTGCGATCCTGCTCAAGCAGGTGGCAACCAAGCCGGTCGATCTGCTGACTTTCCTGTTTGGCTTTACGCTGGCGGCCTGCATGGGCCTGAACCTGATTGCAGCATCGGTGGTTGGCGGGTTCTTTGCCGTCATCAACTACCGCATCAAGCTGCTGAGTATGCAAAAGGCCGCACCCGCTGCTGCGCTGGACGCCGGCACGGATGGATTTGACGACGACGAGGAGGAGATTTGACCATGGCTGAAAAGAAGCTTTCTAAAAAGGCGCTTGCGAAATCCTTCCGCAACTGGTATTATGGCCATCTGACCTGCTTCTCTCAGGAGCATATGCAGACGTTCGGCTACCTGTGCGCCATGCTCCCGCTGGTGGAGGAGCTGTATGAAACCAAGGAGGAGCAGAAGGAAGCCCTCCAGACCTATTCCGCATTCTTCAACACCGAGCCGCAGCTCGGCACGGTGATCGTCGGTATGACCGCAGGTCTCGAAGAGGCCAAGGCCAACGGCGAAGAGATTGACGGCGAAATGATCAACGGTATCCGCGCCGGCCTGATGGGCCCGGTTGCCGGCATCGGTGACAGCCTGCTTGTCGGCACGCTCATCCCGATCCTGCTGGGCGTTGCGCTGGGCATGTCGTCCGGCGGCTCGCCGCTCGGCGCAATCTTCTACATCCTGGTTTACAACATCGTGCTGACGCTCGGTATGCGCTTCCTGTATTATAAGGGCTATGAACTGGGCGGCAAGGCAGTGGAACTGATCGTCGGTGAAAAGGCCAATGCCATCCGTGAGTCGGTCATCATGCTGGGTACGATTGTCATCGGCGCGGTTGCTGCAACGTGGATTTCGATTACGACCCCCATGGTGCTGCCCGGCGATATCGCCTTGCAGACGGGCGTACTGGATACGATCTTCCCCAAAATCCTGCCGTTGGCAGCGGTCATGTTCTGTTACTGGCTGATGAGCAAAAAGAAAATGGCACCGACGACCGTCATGCTCATTCTGGTCGGCGTGGCGCTGGTTGGCGTGCTGCTCGGCTTCTTTGACCCGCAGCTGAGCTACTAAAAAGATGGTTGGAAAGGAGTTTTCGCGGATGAAAACCAAACTGAGTAAGAAAGCGCTGCTGCAAGAGGCAGCGCAGCAAAAGGACGCACTGAAGCGTCTGTCCGTCTGGCTGAGGAACGCGATGCTCCTTTCCTCCTGCGCTGCGGTGCTGGCCTGGTGGGGGCTGAGTGGAGCCGGACTGCGTCTGGCATGTGGCGTGGCCGGGATTATACTGGCGGCGGTCAGCGTGGCCTGCGCCGCCCTCCTCGGGCTGGGCATCCGCAACGGACGCCGCAATGTGGCACATATCCTGAAGGCGGTGGAGCAGGCATGAAGCAAACCAGGGACACCGCGTTTCCCCTTCGCCTGTTGTGTCTGGATATTGACGGAACGCTGCTGGACACCGCACATCAACTGCCGCCCGAAAATCGGGTGGCAGTGCATTATGCCGCGGCAAAGGGCGTCAGCGTCTGTCTGCTGTCGGCACGGCCGCCGCAGGCCATCGCGCCGATTGCGCGGGCGCTGGGTGTGCCTGGACTGGTCGCGAGCTTTGGCGGCGCGCTGATTCAGGATGGGGAAAAGCGGATTTTTGACCGCAGAATGCCGGCGGATACTGCGCGGACAGTGCTTCGTCTGGCACAGGAGCAAGGCATTTCGCTCAGCCTGTACCGCGATACCGATTGGTTTGTCGCGCAGGAAGACCGGTGGAGCGCCGGGGAGGGCGCGATCACCGGGTTGCGCCCGCAGATTGCCGCGCTGGATGCGGTGGTGGCAGAAGGCGCGCCGCATAAGCTGCTGTGCATGGGCGAAGCGGCGCACATCGACCGCTTCCTTGCCATCCTGCAAGGGGAAACCTTGACAGCCGATCTGCTCCGCTCCAAGGATGAATATCTGGAGATTGTGCCGCAGCAGGCAGGCAAGGCGGAAGCGCTGCGGGCGGTGTGCCGCTATTTGCATCTTTCGCCGGCACAGGCGATGGCGATTGGCGACCATGATATTGATTGCGCCTTGCTTTGCGCGGCAGGCATCGGCGTGGCAATGGGCAATGGTTCCCCGGCCGCGCGGCAGGCTGCGGACTGGATTGCGCCGGATAACGACCACGCAGGGGTGGCAGACGCGATCTATCATTGGATCAAGGAGGAAAAGGCATGAAATACCGTTTGCTTGCGCTCGATTTGGATGGTACACTGCTCAATTCGCAAAAGGAGATCACGCCAGAAACCCGCAAGGCCCTTGCATGGGCGAAGGCGCGCGGTGTTTATGTGGTGTTGGCCACCGGGCGGATTGTCGGCGAAGCGGCGGAGTTTGCCCGCGAAATCGCTTGCGAAGACCGGATGGTCACTGCAGGCGGTGCGGCGATTGCCACTGCCTCCGACGAGCGCATTTTGGAAAGCTGGGCGATGCCCTGCGAGATCGGTGCGCAGGCGGTCGCCGCCGTGCAGGATCTACCCGTGCGCGTGATGATCTATGTGGGCGATAAAATTTATATCAATCCGTTTTCTGATCGAGATTTTGTGCAGAATTACCGGGTCGAAGGGTTTCACGCCAATAAGGTGGTGCTGGACGATATCGCGGGCACCATCCGTGCGCGGGGGCTGGATGTGACCAAGGTCTATGCGATTGGCGAACGCGCCGATCTGGACAAGGCATTGCAAATCATCCGCCCGTTGCCGGGCATCACCATCACCAGCTCGGGCAGCGATAACTTTGAGGTCATGCCGGCAGGCGTGGACAAGGGGACGGCGCTGATCCGCTTGGGAGAAATGCTCGGCGTTGCGCCGGAGGAGATGGTCGCCATTGGCGACAGCGATAACGATGCCGCGATGCTGCGCGCGGTCGGGATGCCGGTTGCGATGGGCAATGCAGAGCCGGCGTTCCAGCAGCTGGCGCGGTATGTGACGCAGGACTGTGATCACGATGGCGTGGCACAGGCAGTCTATCATATTTTTTCGTGAAGCCTGCTCCCGTGCAGGGGAGAAGGGCCGCAGAGGAGGAGCGTTGCATATGAAAAGCTATATCACCATTCCGGAAGCCGCCGTCAAATGGGGCGTGAGTGCGCAGCAGGTGCGCAGCGGCTGTGAGAAATCCCGCATCAGCGGTGTGATTCGCCTGAGCCGTCGGTGGTTGATTCCGGAGGACGCCATTTTGCCGCCGGAACTGGAATACGCCGCGTCCAAGCGCAGCATACCGGCATAAGTGCGCGCATAGCAAAGCAATAAGAGACAGGGGGCAAAACAATGGCGCAAACCGATCTGCATATGCACTCGTCGTGCAGCATGGATGGGGAGATATCCCCGCGCGGGCTGGCGGAGCTGTGTTGTCAGGAGGGCGTGACCCTGGCTGCGTTGACCGATCATAACGAGGTGGCAGGCGCCGCGGAATTTATCTGGCGCAGTGCCCAGCTCGGGGTACATGCAATCCCCGGAGTGGAATGGGACTGCATGTATGGTGAGAACCATCTGCATATCCTCGGCTACGGCATTGATATTGCCAACGCGGCGCTTTTACGGACAGTGCAGGCGGTGCGCGGGCTGCAAGCCGAAGCCGGCCTGCGGCTCATGGATGCCGTTGCGGCGCTGGGGATTGCGTTTGACCGCGAGCAGGTGCTGGAACTGGCGGGAGACGGCGCGGTGTGCGCGGAAACCATCGTGCAATCCGCGCTGCAACTCCCCCAAAATCACACCCATCCGCTGCTCCGTCCGCTGTTGCCGGGTGGCGCGCTGGCAAGCCAGCCACTGGTCAATTTTTATTGGTCGGTGTGCGCACCGGGCAAGCCCGCGCATGTGCCGGTCGATTTTATGACGGCCGGACAGGCAGTCGATTTGATCCATGAAGCCAGCGGGATTGCGGTTTTGGCGCACCCGGGCGCCAGCATTGCGGAGGAGACGGTGCTGGACGAGGTGCTTCGGCTGCCGCTCGATGGCGTGGAAGCCTTCAGCAGCTATCATACAGCGCAGCAGGCAGAATGGTACGCCGCCAAAGCAGCAGAACGGCATCTGTTGATCAGCGGCGGCAGCGATTTCCATGGCAGGATCAAGCCGGATATCCGTCTGGGTGCTGTGGATTGGCAGGGGCGCGAAGCCGAGGCGAAAGACGCGCTGATTGCAGCGCTGAAGCACTCCCCCTGAAGTGGGAACGACCGGCATGAATGCGTTGACGGGGCGTGGCACTCCGGCTATAATGGAGAAGAACATGGATACGGGCGCATTTGCCCGGTTCCTCGCGTCTTCCAAGAGGACAGCGGCCGTGTCTTGGGGCTGGAAAAGCCCTAAGGCACGGCCTGTTGGTGTTTCTATGGGGACAATCTCCAGACTACGGGGTGCCATATGGATTTTTCCCAATTCAAAACACAATTTTCGATTGCGTTGGACGCGCAGCAGCAAGCGGCGGTGCAGACGGTGGATGGGCCGGTGCTTCTGCTGGCGGTGCCGGGCAGCGGCAAGACCACCGTGCTGGTGACCCGGCTCGGCTATATGCGTTATGTACGCGGCATCCCGCCGGAGTGCATCCTTACCATGACCTACACGGTGGCGGCGGCACGGGACATGCAGGCGCGGTACGCCGCCATTTTCGGCGCGGAGGAGGCGCAGCGGCTGGAGTTCCGCACCATCAACGGGGTGTGCAGCCGCATCATCCGCTGTTATGAGCGCACGCTGGGGCGCACTGCGTTCCGGCTGTTGGAGGACGGCGCGCAGAAAAGCGCACTCATCGGGGAACTGTACCGGGCGCAGAGCAAGGAGTTTGCCACGGAAAGCACGGTCAAAGCCCTTGAGACGGCCATCACCTATGCCAAAAACCAGATGCTCAAGGGGGAGGCGCTGTCTGCGGTTGAGGTGGAGGGCGTCGATTTTGCAGCTTTCTTTGCGGCATATAACAAGGCGCTGCGTGAACGGCAGTGGATGGACTATGACGATCAGATGGTCTACGCGTTGCGGATTTTGCGCCAATATCCCGCAATTCTGCGTGTCTTTCAGGAACGCTATTCGTATTTCTGCGTGGATGAGGCACAGGATACGTCCAAAATCCAGCATACCATCATCCGACTGCTCGCCGGGCAGGGAGGCAACCTCTTTATGGTCGGGGACGAGGATCAGAGCATCTACGGTTTCCGGGCGGCCTATCCGCAGGCGCTGACCGAGTTTGATACGGTTTATCCGGACGCCAAGGTGCTGTATATGGAGCAGAATTACCGCTCCACCCGGCAGATCGTGGCGGCGGCAGACCGGTTCATTCAGAAGAACCACAACCGCCGTCCCAAACGGATGAAGGCAACGCAGGGCAGCGGCCCGGCGGTGCGCGAATGTCCGGTCTATGACCGGCAAAGACAGTATGCCTATCTTTGCAAGCTGGCGGAAAACTGCACGGCAGAGACCGCTGTGTTGTACCGGGATAACGACAGCGCGCTGCCGTTGATCGACCGGATGGGCCGTCTGGGCATCCCGTACCGCTGCCGACAGGTGGATAGCCTGTTTTTCACAAGCCGCGTGGTGCGGGATATCACGGATATCATCCGCTTCGCGCAGCACCCGGATGACGGCGAGCTGTTCCTGAGCCTGTACTATAAGCTGGGGGCGGGTATCAGCAAGGTAGTGGCGCAGGTGGCCGCTGACCGCGCCCCGGCCGAGGGGCAAACCATTCTGGCACATATCGCGGCCTCTTCCGCGGCTTCGCCGTGGACGCAAAAGCAGTGTAAAGCGCTGCAAACCCATCTGGCCAACCTGCTGCGTGAGCGGGCGGATAAAGCTGTTTACCGCATTGTCCATTTCATGGGATACGGCGACTATCTGGAGGAGCGGGGTGGGGATCTGACCAAGACGGACATTCTGGAAGCCTTGGGCGCGCAGGAGCCCACACCGGAGCGGCTGCTCGACCGCTTGGAAGAACTGCGAGAGGTGGTGCAGCGGGGCGGAACAGGGGCGGACTGCCCCTTTGTCCTGTCCACCATCCACTCCAGCAAGGGGCTGGAATACGAGCGGGTGATCCTGATGGATGTGGCGGACGGGCTGCTGCCCAAGGTGCTGCCAAAGCCGGACGCAGAGCAGGAGGAACTCGATGCCTACGAAGAGGAGCGGCGGCTGTTCTATGTGGGGCTGACGCGCGCCAAGCGGGAGCTCAGCATCATCACGTTCCGCAAAGTGGGCTTGGAATCCACCTTTGCGCGGGAGATCTTCCCGCTTAGGGGCGACCGGGCGGAGAAGCCAGCGGTCGTGCAACGGCCAGCTGTCCCGCAAAAACCGGATGAAGGACGCATCCGGGCGCTTGCCAAGGATTACATCCCCGGTGTCCGGCTGATCCACAAGGCATTCGGCTCTGGTACGCTGGTCAGCCGCAGCGGGGACATTGGCGTGATCGAATTTGACAGCGGGGAAACGAAAAAGATTGCGATTTCTGTTGCACTGCGGGTCGGGCAGCTGCGGCGGGAATAGGACAGCACTCCGATTTGCCGGAAGGGAGCATTGCCATGTTTTATGATTGGTGCGTGCAGGACGCAGCCTGCACGGAGGGAAGCAAATATAAAAAGCAAGGGCCTGTTGCAAAATAGGCCAAAGAAAAAAAGACAGGCAGGGCAGCCCGAAAAGGGTTGCCTTGCCTGCCTTTTTGCTTTAGGCTTAGTTTGTGAACACAAAACCAAAGCAAGACCAGTGTAACG
>CALWEB010000123.1 GCA_944376955.1 uncultured Agathobaculum sp.
TCAACCGCAAACACTATTACTTTGTCCCGATGCGGCAGGATGCACCGATTGCCAAACCGCGCTCCCTTGTTGCAGATATGGCACGCATACCGCAAACCATCGGCGCCGCGCTGGAAGGCCGGCAGCTACAGCCAATCCTGCTCGCTCCATGCGAACACTAGCCCCAGAAGTCCTGTTTTCCAAAAAGCAAGCCCTCGCGAAACATATCCCGCGAGGGCTTGCTTTCTTATTTTGCAGATTGCTCTAAATTCTTGTTACTGCCGGTTGCAAATGTAATCGCCCGGGCACAATTTGTGATTTCCGCCCGCTGCGTTGCACCGCCAAACTCCCCATCCAGCGTCCAAGGGACTTCCGATGCTGCATCAAAAGCAATCTGTGCCGTGCGAAAATAAACAAACCGAGTTGAATCCGTGTTATGTGTTAACAAATCATTGACCAGCCATTGTAATTCCATTGGGTTTTCAACTGGATAGACTAACAGCACTTCATGCAGGCCATCATCCAGCGCAACGCCATCCGGCGTAATGGCTTTGAAGCCACCCACAGATACAGAATTTGATACCATACCATAGATAAAATCATCTTCGATCGTCATTTCCGCACTGGTAACACGGATGTGATGCTGCTTGATATTGGTCAGCGCCTTCACACCCTCCAATATATAGGCAGCACGGCCGAAGATATTTTTGGACTGCTGCGGTGTGGCATAAGACACCTCTGTAAATACGCCAAAAGCGGCAATATAATTAAAGTACCGGTCGTTAAACCGTCCAATATCAAGCGCCTGCAAATTATCACCAGCGGCAACCACCGCAGCTTCTGAGGGCACTTTGGAGATACCCAAGCTGAGTGCAAAATCATTGGTTGTCCCTGCCGGAATATAACCAAGTGGAGGACGCACCTCGGACTCCATCAGGCCTGTCACCACTTCGTTGAGCGTGCCATCGCCGCCCGCACATACAATCCGATCAAACTCTCCGGCGCGCTCACGAACCATACGCGTGGCGTCCTGCGCCCCTTGCGTAATATACAGTGTCACTTCATAGCCCGCCTGCTGAAAAACGTTGACGCATCCTATGATTTTCCCACTCATTGCGCCCCGTCCGGCGTGCGGATTGACAATCCATAACAGTTTCTTCATCGGGCGCGCCTCCTTACTTTCGAAAACAAACCGTCCCTTTAAGAAATCAATGCACAAACCGCATTGGCATATGCCACCGGGTCATCCACCGGCAAACCTTCAATCAAAAGCGCCTGCGTATACAGGATGTCCGCATACGTTTTCAGCTGATCCGATCCTTCTTCCTGCAACTGGCAGAGCTTCTGGAAAATGGGGTGTTCTGCATTCAGTTCCAGCACTCGCTCAGCATGTACACGCTGGCTATCATCCATCGCCTGCTGGTTGAGAACCTTTTCCATCTCCAACGTTACCGGACCCTCTGCACGCAAGCAGCAGGGATGGCTCTTCAGACGGCTGGTCAGTTCAACCTTTTTCACCTTGCCGGACAGCGCATCTCCCAATGCGGAAAGCAGTGCACCCTTTTCCTCGGAAAGCTTTTTGATCTCTTCTTTATCATCCTCGCTGTCCAAACCCAGATCAGCATCGGCAATCGACTTAAATTCCTTCTCCTGATAGCTTGCCACCATCTTGATGCAGAATTCGTCGATATTATCATCCAGACACAAGACCTCATATCCCTTATCACGCAGTGTTTCCATCACAGGCAGGAGCTTGATCTTGTCCACGGTCTCGCCACAGGCATAGTAGATATACTTCTGATCTTCCTTCATGCGGGACACATATTCCGCAAGCGTTACCAATTTGTCCTCTGTCGAAGAATAATACATCAGCAGATCCTGCAACAATTCCTTATGCGCGCCGTATTCCACATATGCGCCGTACTTGATCTGGCGGCCAAATGCCTTCCAGAATTTTTCATAGTCCTCGCGCTGATCCTTCTGCATCTTGAGCAATTCGCTCTTAATCTTCTTTTCCAAGCTCTGTGCAATCGCCTTGAGATGGCGGTCATGCTGCAGCATTTCACGCGAAATGTTGAGCGACAAATCTGCTGTATCCACCATGCCGCGCACAAAACTGAAGTGATCAGGCAGTAGATCCGCACACTTATCCATAATCAGCACACCGTTAGAATACAGCTGCAACCCCTTTTCATAATCCTTGGTGTAGTAATCCATCGGGGCATGAGATGGGATGAACAGCATAGCCGTATAGGTCACCGCGCCCTCTACGCTGGTGTGAATATGGCACAGCGGCGGCTGATAGTCATAGAATTTGCTCGTATAGAACGAATTGTAATCTTCGTCCTTGAGTTCCTTTTTGGACTTCTTCCAAATCGGCACCATGGAGTTGAGCGTCACGTTCTCTGTGTACTCTTCCCACTCCGGCTGATAATCCTCTCCTGCGTCCGCCGGCTTCTCTTTCATGCGCGAGCGGGTCATATCCATTTTAATTGGATAGCGGATATAATCCGAATATTTCTTGACAAGCGACTGAATGCGATAGGGCTCCAGAAATTCATCGTAGTTTTCGTTTTCGGTATTTTCCTTGATCGTCAGGGTGATGCGCGTACCGTTCTCCGCTTTTTCGCACGGCGTTACAGTATAACCTGCCGCACCGTCCGACTCCCAGCGGTTTGCTTCCTCGCTGTCAACGGCGCGCGAAACCACTTCCACATGGCTTGCCACCATGAACGCCGCGTAAAAACCGACGCCGAACTGCCCGATGATATCCACATCATCCATCGCATCGTTTTCCTTCTTAAAGGCCAGCGAACCGGAACGGGCGATCGTGCCTAGATTGCTTTCCAGCTCTTCCGCCGTCATACCACAGCCGTGATCCTCAATCACAAACTTGCGGTTTTCTTTATCCAGTGTAATTTCAATCGGAAGGCTGTCCCTCGTAATTCCGGTTCTGCCTTCCTTCATCGCATTGTAATACAGTTTATCCGTCGCATCCGACGCATTCGAGATCAATTCACGCAGGAAAATCTCCTTATGCGTATAAATGGAATTGATCATCAAATCCAGCAAGCGCTTGGATTCCGCTTTAAACTGCTTCTTGGACATGTTTAATACACCTCTGTTTTTTGGTATTAGCACTCTCATCAATAGAGTGCCAACACTGATATGATAATCCAGTGTAAAAGAAAAATCAAGTGGCCTGTCAAAAATTCATGATTTGTTTATATTTGTACAAACAAAAGCGGCCCTCCACAAAGTTTCAGACCGCTTCTTTTTATTGAATTTTATTGTCTGCAATCTTCCGTTCGCGAATTCTCTCACGAACATATTCCCGCAACAAGGTGTACACCACCGAAACCACCGGAATGGCAAACAGAATAC
>CALWEB010000124.1 GCA_944376955.1 uncultured Agathobaculum sp.
AGTTTGATATCCGCACCCTGCGCCGCATAGACTACGTTGCAGGCCGCGTCGGTCATGGGGGTAAACTGCGGTGTATCCGTGTCAATCACGCACAAATCAGCACGACAGCCGACACGCAGCAGGCCGCTGTCCTCTCGCCCCTGCGACAACGCACCCGCGCGCGTTGCTGCGTACAGTGCCTCGGCCGGAGTAATGAGCGTTGAGTCATGGTAATATCCTTTATATACCACACCAAACAGATACATATCCTGTAAGATATTCAGATTGTTGTTGGAAGCCGCGCCATCCGTGCCGAGTGCAACGTTAATCCCCATATCGAGCAGCTTCGGGACGTTCGCATAGCCGGACGCCAGTTTCAGGTTGCTCGCCGGACAGCACGCCACCGTCACGCCATGCGACCGGAGGATCTCAAAGTCCTCCCCTTCCAACCAGACGCAGTGCGCCGCCGTTGTCGGCACGTCAAACACACCACGCGCCTGCATGTACGCCGCCGGTGTCATGCCGTGGCGCTTCTTGCATTCCTCATGTTCAGCCTGCGTTTCAGACAGGTGGATGTGCATCCGCACACCGCACTCCTTAGCCTGCGCCGCAACCGCTTCCACCACTTTGGGCGTCGATGTATATTCACCGTGAATGCACAGGTCACCAATCAGGCGTCCGTCCCCTGCCCCGTTCCACTCATTCAGCAAACGCAGGTTATCCCGATAGGCAGCCGTCTGCACATAATCACTGTCATCAAATACCGTCAGGCCGCGACTGAGGTTGCATTTGATCTTGCTTTCCAGAATGGCCTTGGTCATGCCGTCCATAAAAAAGTACATATCGGTGAACGACACCGTGCCACTTGCAAGCATTTCCGCAATCGCCAGCTGCGTCGCGTAATAAACCGCCTCATCGCTGAGCTGGTCCTCAAACGGAAACACGCGCTCATTCAGCCAGCGCTGGAGCGGCAGGTTTTCCGCATAACCACGCAACAGTGTCATCGGCGCATGGCTGTGTACATTATAAAAGCCCGGCAGCAGCAAGCGGTGATTGCCGTCATAGCGTTCACCGAAATCCTCCTGCGGCTCCGTATCCCCTATGTAAGCAATGCGGCCGTCTTTGATACCGACGTACTGTCCGCGTTTGAGGGCAAACTGTTCATCCAAAAGGTCAATCTTGCAGAATAACATTGGCTTCTCCTTTTCTTTTCTGGGTCATGCAGTCTCATTTGCTATAATGGAGGGTTTTCCCCAATTTACGTTCATCGGCACGGCATAGGTGGAAAAACGCACGCCGAGTTCCGTGTTAAAATGATCAATCGATTTCATCAGCCCGATGCAGCCAACCTGAAACAGGTCATCCGGGGATTCGCCGCGCCCCTGAAACCGCTGCACCACCGACAAGACCAGCCGCAGATTGCCACGGATCAGTTCATCCCTAGCTGTTTTGTCCCCCCGGCTGGCACGCACCAGCAGTTCATCCGTTTTGGCAGCCGACAACGTCGGCAGCCCCGATGTATTCACCCCGCAAATCTCTACTTTGGTTTGCATGGAAAAAGTCCCTCCCGTCTTGCGCACCCGTTGTGCGCCTATCAGGATTTTCCCCTGCGTGCGGGCCGAATATACCGACGAAATATTTTGCCGAATGCCACACTTCGACACGTTTTTCCCCGCCGATGTGCTTTGCTGCATGTTTTACAACAAGTGATAATGTGGGATGATGTCCTCAAACACGCCGTCTTTCCTGCGGAAACCACCCGGAATTACGCCCAACTGCTCAAAGCCCAGCTTGTGATACAGATGCAGTGCCGCGGCATTGCTTTTGACCACTGCGTTGAACTGCAAAATCGCAAATCCCAGCTCTTTTGCTTGGTGCATACAATGCCGCACCAACTGCTCCCCGATGTGCTGGCTACGCAGATTCCCCTTGACCGCATAGCTTGCATTGCAGATATGCCCGCAGCGGCCCACGTTGTTGGGGTGCAGGATGTACAGGCCGACGATCTCACCGCTTGCCGCATCATAAGCCACTCCGGTAAAGGACTGTGAGGAAAAAAACGCATGGCCACTTTGCCCATCCAGCAGCTCGGTTTGCGGGAAAGCAACGCCGTCTTCCACCACCTCGTTCCACACCGCGATGGCTTGCTGCACATCATCCTGCTTATATGGTCTGATTTCCACCTGCATGGCGCACACGCTCCCACTTGATTTTTGCGGTTCTATTGTATCGCATTTTGTCTCCGCGTGCAAGTGCCGCCGCTTATGCAAAGTTTTTCAGGATATCTTTGCGCATCCGTGAGATAATCCGTTTTTCCAGACGGGATATGTAGCTTTGCGAAATCCCGAGCAGTTCTGCAACCTCCTTTTGGGTCATACATTCTGGCAGTCCCAACCCAAACCGCAGTGAGATAATCTGCCGTTCGCGCGCAGGCAGGCGTTCGAGCGCATGATGCACCAGCATCCGGTCCACATCGTCTTCGATCGGACGCATGACACTGTCCGGCTCAGTGCCAAGGATGTCGCTGAGGAGCAGTTCGTTCCCGTCCCAGTCGGAGGAAAGCGGCTCGTCGAACGAGACTTCGGTGCGCCGCCCCGACAGCTTGCGCAGGTGCATCAGGATTTCGTTTTCGATGCAGCGAGACGCATAGGTCGCCAGCTTGACATTTTTGTCGCTGCGATAGGTACCGACCGCCTTGATCAGCCCAATCGAACCGATCGAAATCAAATCTTCCGTACTGACCGCCGGGGATTCAAATTTCCGTGCCAAAAACACCACCAGCCGCAAATTGTGCTCGATCAGCTTGTTGCGTGCCTGCTCATCCCCTGCTTGGCAGGCCTCGACCGCCGCCTGTTCTTCCTCCGGGGATAGCGGCGGCGGCAGCACTTCGCTGCCGCCGATATAATAAACCGTCCTCCGATTCCACCAACGCAAAATCGCCTGCCAGATTTGTTTGAGTATCATATGTATTCTTCCTTTCATACCCCGATCAGTCCATCATACGCTCCCTGCCCAATATTATCCGGACCGATGGCGCAGACGCAGTCCAGCACCGTACCGTCCGCGCGCCGCACGCTGTCCGGCCGGAAATACAGCAGCAGCCCGCTCTCCACACCAACCGCGCGGTACGGCAGCAGTCCAAACCGGCCTGCCGTTTCCGGCGGCAGTGCGGCTAGGCG
>CALWEB010000125.1 GCA_944376955.1 uncultured Agathobaculum sp.
CTCGTGGACGAAAACGACCGCTATAGCCTATCGGTTGAGTCCGTGCTGTTTGACGAGAGCGCGGGCGCAGGCATCATCAGCCTGCACCTGCACAACAAGACCGGCGATGGCGTGATACCGTTCGAAACCGGCAAGCCGCTCGCACAATACCAGACCGACGATATCGCATGGGGGCAGTTTGCGGAATGCTACAACGTAAAAGATGGACAGTATATTTTCGATATCGTGTATGGGGACGACGGATACTGCGGTGGCCGGTTCTATCTGGATACCACCCGCTCAACCGAAAACGACTATTATATAGAAGGGGCGTTCATCCCCGGTATCGGTTCATCGTATCAAGGAGAATCGCTGTGCCTGAGCATCAGGGAACAGGGCAACTGGATTGCTTTGGAAGACGGAATGCGGTATTACCCTCCTGCCTTATACGTCGAGCTGCCGGAATTTGAACAGATGCCCTATTACCAGACCGCGGACGGCCGCGTCACGCTCTCGCAGATCGGGCTGCATATCGTAGACCCAGAGTTGTACTGCGTGGTCGATGATCTCGATTCCATCATCATCCGAATGCAGGACGGCACCGACCTAGTCATTCTGGACACGGAAAATGGCATCGACCAAACGCTCTATGTACTCGGCAACAGTCAGGGCGGCGTCGGCTACGACACCGCTACCTATGTCCTCGCCCACTCGTTCGAACTCGCGGACGTGCAGGCCGTCATCCTCAACGGCACGGAATACCCTTTGTCGGAATAACCCCCGCCAAGCACAAAACAGGCCGCGTTTGCGGCCTGTTTTACGCTATGTGCCGTACCGTTACGCTGTGAACAGCTGCGCCCAGTACGCCGTGCCCCCCGACACCGTGTAACCCACGCCAATGGTCGTGAAGCTCTCATTCAGGATGTTCGCACGGTGGCCGGACGAGTTCATCCACGCGTTCACCACCTGCTGCGGTGTGGACTGGCCATAAGCGATGTTTTCGCCCGATCGGATGTAAGATACGCCCGCCTCTGTCAGCGCGGTCGAGAAGGACGAGCCGTTCGGACGGGTATGCGAAAACGACCGCACCGTCTCAGCAGCGCGCACCTGCGCTGCCTGCTGCACGCGGCTGTCTACCTTGAGTGCAGAAAGGCCGTATTTCGCGCGTTCCGCATTGACCAGCGCCACGACCTGCGAAGCATAATCGCCCTGCATCGAACCGTTGTCCTCCTCAGGGGTTTGCTCGGGAGCGGTATCCGGTGTCTCCTCCGGTGTCTGCTCCGGGCGATTGTCATCCGGAAGCTGCGGCATGTTGTCAGGCGCCTGCTCCGGCAGTTCGGCATCTGGATTCTGTTCCGGCTGCTCCTCCTCCGGGATCTGTTCCGGCGTTTCCTCCGGCTGTTCCACATCCGGCTGCTCCTCCGGGGTCTGCTCGGGTTTATTTCCCGGGAACTGACCACAGATCAAGGTGAAATACTTGTCCAGCAGTTCCTGCCGGAACCCGGATTCATATACATAAGAATACACACCGCTCGGACGGTTCGCCCCTGCCTGCGGCAAATGAGCCGCCCCTGCTGCCGCAGTGGATGTCAGTGCTGCCACAAGTGCCAGCGGCACGATTTTCTTCAACTGCATGGAATGTTACCTCCTTGGTATTCTTCGATTCTTCTGGTGCCCTTTGCACCATGTGCCAGAGTATAGCGTGTTTTGTAACCGTTTTGCAATGGAAATGACTGCTCCATTCGCCAAAACAAAGCAAAAACCGGCCGAAAAAGGGATTTTTCGGTCGGTTTTCCGTCTTTTATGCCAGTTTTTCGATATCGTACAGCTGATTGAGTACCAGCCAGAGCTGCGGAAAATAACGCATGATGTTCCAAATACTCACGCCGCGCAGACGGTATTCCCCAGCCAACGCCAATTTGGACCGGATGGAGCGAGCGTCCTCGAACCAGACCTCGTGTTCTGCACGCTCGCGCCAGTAGTTGTAGTGCGGCGACTGCGCCTCGGCATCAAACCGGATGGGCGCGCCTACCTGCACCGCCTGTTCAACGGCTTGCACATTGCCCAGACTGCGTGCGCGGCTCTGCCCCTTCACATAGGGCAGCGTCCAATCGTAACCGTAATTGGGAATGCCCATGAAGATCTTTTCCGGCGGGATCTGCGAGACCGCAAAGCGCACCACCTGCTCGACCTTGTTGATCGGCGCAACCGCCATCGGCTCAGAAAGCGCATAGCCCCATTCATAAGGGCGGGGAGGATATAGATGAGAAAAGCCCCGACCTTCCGGTCGGGGCTTTCCCGTGTCCAAATTGAACACCGTTATTTCATTCTGTTGCCTGTATATTCTCCGGACTTACTCCACTATCACCACTTACGTCCTTATCAGAAACAGGCTTCGACACACTCGTTACTACTTGCGTGTCGTCCCGCGATTTCATCGCAGGAACTCCATACTGGACAAAGACAACCGACAGCAGTAAGGCCAATGTACAAACATTGAAATAGAACACATATGGCAGCCGTTTTCGCACTCGATTTAATGCGCAACACCTAGGATCACAAGTGCAGTCAAGGTTCTTACAGCGCGCATAAATTGGCTTCTCGATGATTTTCGATACAATGTACAGCAACAAAAAGATCGTGTTAAAAATGATGAAACCACATATGCAGCAAGCGATCACGAACTTATACACTCGCGTTTCACTAATGCTGCTCATCGCACCACCCAAGAAAGTCATGCCGCCCATGAATGCCAAAATGACTGCTGCAAAAACGCTCAAAATCGCCAGTATATCGGTTTGTGCCTTATTTACCTTTTTACGGGCTTTCTCCGCATCCTTCTTAGCATGCTCCAGCTTGCTCTGCGCATCTCCGATTTTGGCGTATAAATCCTGCAGCCTATTTT
>CALWEB010000126.1 GCA_944376955.1 uncultured Agathobaculum sp.
TCACAGATAGAGGCGCGGTTTTCATCAGTATCGTCTGGGAGGGTCCGTAAACCCGTTAAGCAGCCGAGAAAGGGTCTTCCGCCGAAGCCGGTTCTTGTTGCGGCAAGGCCGTGCTGGACGTTCCGGAAAATATCCCTGCGTCTGTCATCAGCAGAAATGCCGGTGGAGAGCTATTCTGTTTAGAAAGCCGTGGCCCGTCCACTCTTTCTATTATAGTATAGATCATACCGGTTTTTCAACCGGTATTTTTCTTTATTGCCCCCGTGTGGAAAAAGATCAATTTGTTAGTAAATCTTTTGGAAGGATTTGATTAAAATGAATCACTACAAAGTCGGTATTGTCGGTGCAACCGGTATGGTTGGACAGCGTTTTTCGCTGCTTCTGGAAAACCACCCTTGGTTTGAAGTAGTTGCGCTTGCCGCATCTGCCCGAAACCGCGGCAAAACCTATGCCGAAGCCTGCGAAGGCCGGTGGAAAATGGCGGTTCCGATGCCGGAAAAATACAAAGACATGGTCATGTATGACGCTACAGCCGACGCGGAAGAGATCGCTTCCAAGGTGGATTTCATCTTCTGCGCAGTGGATATGAAAAAAGAAGAAATCCGCGCGCTGGAAGAAAAATACGCCAAGCTGGAATGCCCGGTCTGCTCCAACAATTCAGCACATCGTATGACACCTGATGTCCCGATGATCATTCCCGAAATCAATGCAGACCACGCGAAGATCATTCCTGCGCAGCGCAAGCGTCTGGGCACCAAGCGCGGTTTCATTGCCGTCAAATCCAACTGCTCTATCCAGAGCTATGTACCTGCTTTGTCCGCCCTGATGGATTTTGAGCCGACCGAGGTTGCCGTCTGCACCTATCAGGCAATTTCGGGCGCTGGTAAGACCTTTGAAACTTGGCCGGAAATGGTGGATAACGTCATCCCTTACATCGGCGGCGAGGAAGAAAAGAGCGAAAAGGAGCCGATGAAGGTCTGGGGCCACATCGAAGGCGATCACATCGAGCCCGCAACTACCCCTGTGATCACAGCACAGTGCCTGCGTGTGGCATGTTCGGACGGCCATATGGCAGCGGCATTTGTCAAGTTCAAGAACAAGCCGTCCAAGGACGAGATGATCGCGCGCTGGCGCAGCTATCAGGGCCGCGCCCAGGAGCTGAAGCTCCCCTCCGCCCCGGAGCATTTCCTGACCTATTTTGAAGAAGACAACCGTCCGCAGACCAAGCTCGACCGCGATCTGGAAGGCGGTATGGGCGTTTCGATCGGCCGTCTGCGTGAAGATGCCCTGTATGACTACAAGTTTGTCAGCCTATCGCACAACACCCTGCGCGGCGCAGCTGGCGGCGCCGTCCTGATGGCAGAGCTGCTGTGCGCCGAAGGCTATATGGATCGCTGAAGGAGGTAGTTTTATGAAGAACCCTGTTTTTACCGGCGCTGGTGTTGCCATCATCACACCGTTCAAGTCCACCGGTGAAGTGAATTACGAAGAATTTGGCCGCATTATCGACTACCAGATCGCACACGGCACCGATGCCATCATCGTCTGCGGCACTACCGGCGAATCCTCCACCCTGCACGACAAGGAACACCGTGACGTTGTTGCTTGGTGCTGTGAATATGTCAACCATCGCATCCCCGTCATTGCAGGTGTCGGCTCAAACGATACCGATTACGCCATTCAGCTGACCAAGTTTGCCAAGGAATGCGGCGCGGACGCCGGTCTTTCGGTTACCCCGTATTATAACAAGACCTCCCAGCGAGGCCTGATCGCACACTATACCGCCATTGCGGACAGCTGCGACCTTCCGATCATCCTGTACAACGTCCCCAGCCGTACCGGCGTGTGCTTCACAGCGGATACGCTGTATGAGCTGTCCAAGCATCCCAACATCAATGGTCTGAAGGCCGCTTCCGGCAATTTCAGCCTGATTGCTGCCACGATGGCCAAGTGCGGCGATAATCTGAATGTATGGTCCGGCAACGACGATCAGATCGTTCCGCTGATGGCGCTGGGCGGCAAGGGTGTGATTTCGGTGCTTTCCAATGTCGCACCGCAGGAGACCCATGACTTGACCCAGCTTTGTCTGGAAAACCGCTATCCGGAAGCTGCAAAGATGCAGTTCGCCTACCACAATCTGATCGACGCCCTGTTCTGCGAGGTCAACCCCATCCCGGTCAAGAAGGCCATGGAGATCCTCGGCTGGAACGTTGGCGCACTGCGCCTGCCGCTGGTCGAGCCAACCGAAGAGCATATTGCTCTGATCCGTCAGGAGTTGGCAGCGTCTGGTTGCAAAATCTGACCTGCCGTTCAAAGGAGTTAAAAAAGATGTTGAAAATTGCACTTTCCGGCTGTAACGGCCGGATGGGCCGCGTCATCAGTGATATCGTGGAACACAAAAAGGATTTGGAAATTGTCGCAGGCTTCGATCTTAACACCGAGAAACATGCAGGGTTCCCGGTTTATGCCGATCCGTTTGAGTTTCCCGGCAAATGTGATGTGATCATTGATTTCTCCAACGCCTCCAGCACGGAGCATCTGCTTGCATACTGTCAGCAGCACCATACGCCGATTGTCATCTGCACGACCGGTCACTCGGCAGAGCAGTTGCAAAATATCCGGGCAGCATCGGCCAAATTCCCGATTTTCCGTTCGGGCAACATGTCCATCGGCATCAACCTGATGATGGAACTGCTTCGCAAATCCGCATCGGTACTCGGAGAAAACTATGATGTAGAGATCATCGAAAAGCACCACAATCAGAAGCTGGATGCCCCTTCCGGCACCGCGCTGATGCTGGCGGACGCGGTCGCAGACGCCCTCCCCTACGACGCAGAATATGTCTATGACCGACATGAGCGCCGCGAAAAGCGTCCGGCGCATGAAATCGGCATTTCTGCGATCCGCGGTGGTACCATTGTCGGGGAACACAGCGTCCTGTTCTGCGGACGGGATGAAATTATCGAAATCAAGCACACTGCACTTTCCCGCGAAGTATTTGCGGTCGGTGCGGTGGATGCTGCCATCTTCATGGCTGGCTGCACACAGCCCGGTATGTATGATATGAGTGATGTCATCGCATCCCACAGCAACGAATAACAATCAAAAGGCTGCACTGTCCATCGGCAGTGCAGCCTTTTTCTATCCTTCAGTGTTTTCCGTCCTGCGGTTTGACCGATGCCAAAGGGTTTTTAGCAGCGGCCTCCCGCAAACTGCTGTCCTCAATGTGCGTATAAATCATGGTGGTGTTGACACTGGTGTGACCTAAAATGTTTTGCAGCGTACGAATATCCACACCGTTTTGGTACATCAGCGTTGCAGCGGTATGACGAAGCTTATGCGCGGAATATTTCTGCGTATCCAGTCCCGCCTGCTCCAAGTGCTTTTTAACCAGCCACTTGACCGTCTGCACATTAATGCGGTTGCGGTTGCGGCTGATAAACAGCGCATTTTTATCCCGCTCATGCGGTGTCAATCGCTTCGGCAAGTAGTTTTCCAGCGCCAATTTGCAAGCCTCATTGAGATACACTGTGCGTTCCTTATTGCCCTTGCCAAGCACCCGCACCGTATCCCCCTGAAAATCCGTCAAATTCAGCCCCACCAGCTCGGAAACGCGCAAACCGCAGTTGAGGAAAAGTGTCAGGATACAGAAATCCCGTTCTGCATATTCCCCCTGCACCGATTCCAGCAGGCGCACACTGTCGTCCGTTGTCAGATATACCGGCAAGGTTTTGCGGATAGTCGGGGATTCCAAATTGCTGACCGGATTGTTCTCCAGCACATGCCGTTTGTCGGTTAAGTAACGGAAGAAAGCGCGGATCGCAGAAACTTTACGCGCTCTGGAGGTTCCACTTAACCCATATTCGGTATATGCGCTGTTCTGCTGCGTTGGGCGCTCGCCCGACATATACTCTAAATAGTCATATGCGTCCGAAAGCGTAACCTGTTCCAAAAAATCAATATCCACATCTTCGATCGGGATTTGATCCAGCGGCATCTCTTTCGGCACCAGACCTTTATTGTGCTTGAGAACGCGAAAAAATAACCGCAAATCCAGATAGTATTCATGGGCTGTTTTGGCCGATTTCCCTTGAATTGTCGAAATATATGTTAGAAAATCCTTAAGTACACGCGGCGCATCCGCCGCATATTGCGACATCGGCTTTTCCATCACACAGCCTCCCTACTGATCACTTTCTTTTTCCCCATTATACCGTATCGTCCCCCAGCCGTCAAACTTGCGTTTTTGCCTCACGAGACGTATAATGAAATCCAATCCATGATTCTGAAAGAGGGCTTGTCAAATGGAACGGCTAAAGATCATCCAAGGCGATATCACGAAATGCAAAACCGATGCAATCGTCAATGCAGCAAATACTTCTTTGCTTGGCGGCGGCGGTGTAGATGGCGCAATCCACCGCTCGGCAGGGCCGGATCTTCTTGCAGAATGCCGTACGCTTGGAGGTTGTCCCACCGGTGAAGCCAAAGCCACCAAGGCATACCGCCTGCCCTGCCGCTATGTCATCCATACCCCTGGCCCGATCTGGCGCGGCGGCAAAGCAAACGAAGACCAACTGCTCGCCTCTTGCTACCGCAATTCGCTTGCCCAAGCCTCTGCACTTGGCTGCAAAACGGTGGCCTTCCCTTCCATCAGCACCGGAGTATACCATTTTCCACTTTCCAGAGCCGCACGCATTGCCATTGACACCATCCGGGACTATCTGGATGAACACGATGAAATCACCTGCGTCAAAATGGTGTGCTTTGATGCTGGCACCTTGGCTGCCTATCAGCAAGCACTTGCAGAAACGGAGCGGCTGCATGGCTAAAAACCCGAATCAAAAGTTAAAACTTTTGTATCTGTATCAAATCCTGCTGCGCAAAACCGACGAAGACCACAAACTCAGTATGGATGAGCTGCTCCGTGTACTTGCACAATGCGGCATTGATGCCGAACGAAAAAGCATCTATTCCGACATTGCCGCTTTGCAGGATTTTGGACTGGATGTGATGCTGCAACGCGGTCCAGGCGGCGGATATTACGTCGCATCACGTGACTTTGAACTGCCAGAGCTTAAACTTTTGGTAGATGCCATCCAATGTTCCCGGTTCATCACAGAAAAAAAATCCGATGAACTGATCCGAAAAATCGAATCGCTTGCCAGCGAACCGCAGGCACGCGCTTTACAGCGGCAGGTTTACATTGCCGACCGCATGAAAACCATAAACGAAAGCATTTATTACAATATTGACACCCTGCATACCGCCATATCATCCGGCGTACAGATCGCATTCCAATATTTCGAGTGGGCACTTGATTTTTCTTCCCAGCAAAAAATACAAAAGCGTTATCGCCGTGA
>CALWEB010000127.1 GCA_944376955.1 uncultured Agathobaculum sp.
CGGCATGACCAAGTGCCCGCACTGCGGCGAGATGAAGCTGGCTCACAGAATGTGCAAGGCTTGCGGTTATTACAATGGCCGTGAGGTTGTCGCCGTTAAGGAAGCGTAAGGCGAAAACAGAACAGAAAATGGGGAAGGCGGCAACGACTTCTCCATTTTTTTATGACTGCGTTTTGTTGGATTACGTCGCCGTTTTCACAAGGAAGGCGCCGTGCGGGGCGCGGAAAACGGGGAATTTATCGAAAGGAGGGCGCTGCATGGCGTCAAAAATTGTCAGTGTGGATGCGGACAGCCCGGCTGAGCGAGCCGGACTGAAAGCGGGGGAAACCCTGCTGCAAATTGACGGCACTACGATCCGCGATGTGCTGGATTATAAATTTTACAGCTATGATGCTTCGCTTCGCTTACAGGTGATGGAAGCGGACGGCAAAACAGTGCGTGAGGTACGCGTGCGCAAGCGCGAGGGTGAGCCACTGGGACTCAATTTTGAGCATTACCTGATGGACGGCATGAAGCAGTGCTCCAACAAGTGCGTATTTTGCTTCATCGACCAGCTGCCGCGCGGGATGCGCAAAACGCTCTATGTCAAGGATGATGACGCGCGCATGTCCTTCCTGATGGGCAACTATATCTCGATGACCAACCTTTCCGAAGCGGATGTGGACCGCATCTTGCGGATGCACATTTCGCCGGTCAATATTTCGGTGCAGACGACCAATCCCGAGTTGCGCGTTAAGATGCTGCGCAATCCGCGCGCAGGCGAAGCACTGAAGATCATGGAGCGTTTTGCAGAAGGCGGCATCCAGATGAACTGCCAGTTGGTGGTGTGTAAAGGGCTAAACGACGGCGAGGAACTGCGCCGCTCACTGCGCGACCTCAAGGCGCTGTACCCCGCGGTCAATACCATTTCGGTTGTGCCGTTCGGCATGACGCGCCATCGCGAGGGGCTGTATCCGCTTGAGCCAACCGATAAAGCGGTAGCCGAGGCCATTCTCGACATCGTTGAGCCGTTTGCGGATGAGTGTCTGCAGGAGTTGGGTACGCGGTTGGTCTGGTGTGGGGATGAGCTGTACCTCAAGGCAGAGCGTCCTCTGCCGGATACCGAGTATTATGAGGATTTCACCCAGTTTGAAAACGGCATTGGTATGCTGCCACTGTTCATGGAAGAGTTCCGCTTGGCACTGCCGGATTACGAAGGACGTGCGGCACGTCCGTTCACGATCGCAACTGGTGCCGCTGCTGCGCCGTCTATGGCGGTTTTACTTGACGAAGCGACGGCAAAATGCGATAATCTGAATGGAAAAGTGATCGAAATCCGCAACGATTTCTTTGGACACCGCGTTTCGGTTGCGGGACTGATCACGGGACAGGATTTGATCGCGCAGCTGAAAGGGCGCGATCTGGGTGAGCGTGTGCTGATCTCTGCCAACATGCTGCGCGATGGCGGTGATGTATTCCTCGATGACTATACGCCGCAGCAGGTCGCGGAAGCGATCGGTGTGCCGGTCGTACCGGTTGAGATTGACGGTGCGGATCTGCTCGCCAAAATCTTTGAAGACTAACACCCCCGGAACAAGAGGAGGGAACTGATATGCCAAAACCGATTGTTGCGATCGTCGGCCGGCCAAATGTCGGCAAGAGCCAGCTGTTTAACCGGCTTGCAGGCAAGCGGCTGTCGATCGTGGAGGACACGCCGGGCGTTACGCGTGACCGCTTGTACGCGGAGAGCGACTGGCGCGGCCGGGATTTTACCATCATTGACACCGGCGGTATTGAGCCGAATAACGATAATGAGATTTTGCAGTTCATGCGTTATCAAGCCGAGACTGCGATTTCGCACGCAGATGTGATTATCTTTATCACCGACCTGCGCACCGGCATCACCGCGGCCGATCAGGATGTGGCGTCTATGCTGCTGCGCTCGGGCAAGCCGATCGTGCTGGCGGTGAACAAGTGTGACAAGCCCGGCCAGCCCGAACCTGAGTTTTACGAGTTCTATAATCTCGGCTTGGGGGAACCCTATGGCATCTCCGCCTTGCATGGCTATGGCATGGGTGAGCTGCTGGATGCCGCCTATGAGCATTTCCCGCCCGCAGACGAGGGCGAGGAGGATGAGGAGCGCATCCGTGTGGCGCTCATCGGTAAGCCGAACGTCGGAAAGTCGAGCCTGCTTAACCGTGTGCTGGGTGAGGAACGTGTGATCGTATCCAATATGGCAGGCACGACGCGTGACAGTGTGGACGCGGATGTGGATAATGCACACGGCAAATTCACCTTTATTGATACGGCTGGTATCCGCAAAAAGAGCAAGGTGGATGAAAAAATCGAGAAATACTCGGTGATGCGTTCGCTGCTCGCGGTCGAACGCGCGGATGTGTGTGTCATCATGATCGACGCAACCGAGGGTGTGACCGAGCAGGACACCAAGGTGGCAGGTGAGGCGCACAATGCGGGCAAAGCGTGCATTATTGTGGTCAATAAGTGGGACTTGGTCGAAAAAGACGGCTCCACGATGAAGGAGTATACGCTCCGTGTGCGTGAGGGGCTGGCTTATATGCCTTATGCGCCTGTGCTGTTCATTTCGGCGCAGACCGGCCAGCGGGTCGATAAGCTGTTTGGCCTGATTCACGAGGTATACGAGCAGAATCACATGCGCATCCCGACCGGTCGCCTCAATTCCATCCTGGCCGAAGCGACTGCGCGCGTGCAGCCTCCGACGGATAAGGGACGCCGCCTGCGTATTTTCTATATGACGCAGGCATCTACCTGCCCGCCGACGTTTGTCTGCTTCTGCAATGATGCGAGGCTGTTCCATTTTTCCTATCAGCGCTATCTGGAGAACCAGATCCGTGAAGTATTCGGATTGACCGGCACGCCCGTGCGCATGGTGATCCGTGAGCGCGGGGATAAGAACTAAGTGCGTAACAATTTCTGAAACTGGGGGAAAAGAACATGACACTGACGCATTTTGCTATTATTGCGGTATGCGCCTATTTGCTTGGTTCACTGAGCTTTGCGATCATTGTCAGCAAGGTGACGCTGGGAAAGGATATCCGTAATTACGGCAGCGGAAATGCAGGCCTGACCAATGCGTACCGCACGATGGGCGCGGGCAAGACATTGTTTGTGCTGCTGGGCGACATCGCCAAGGGCGCAGCGGCGGTTTCCATCGGTGCGATGCTGGCAGGGCCGGTCGGTAAGCTGGTGGCGGGTATTTTCGTCATTCTGGGGCATATGTTCCCCGTGTATTTTGGTTTCCGCGGCGGTAAAGGCGTATTGGTGGGCGCGGTCATGCTGCTGCTGTTCGACTGGCGTATTTTCCTGATTGCATTTGTGCTGTTTTTCCTAGCCGTGGCGCTGACGCGCTGGATTTCCCTTGGTTCGATTCTTGGTGCCGTTAGCTTCCCAATCACGACATTGGTGTTTTACGATGATCCGGTGCTGACTGCAATGGCCTTCGGCATGGCGGTCGCGGTCATCTTTATGCACCGATCCAATATCGCGCGCATTGTGCGCGGCGAGGAAAATAAGTTTTCCTTTAAAAGCAAGAAAACCATTGAAAAATCCGAACGCAATGGAGAGGAGAACGGAAAATGAAGGTTTTTGTACTGGGCACCGGCGGTTGGGGCATTGCGCTTGCGATGCTGCTGCACGGGAACGGACATGAAGTGACCTCGTGGACGTATTTGCAGGAGGAGTGCGACCTGCTGCTGCGTGAGCGTGCGAATGAAAAACTGCTGCCGGGTGTCAAAATCCCCGAGGGCATTCAAATTACCACCGATATGTCAGGTGCAGCCAAGGCAGATCTGATCGTGATGGCAGTGCCGTCGTTTGCGGTTGCATCAACGGCCGAGCAACTGGCTGCTATCGTGCCGGCGGGCACGGTGATTGTCAATGTTGGCAAGGGGCTGGACGCCAAGCATGGTTATTGCCGCTTTTCGCAGACGATCAACCGTGTGATGAACGGCAACAACCCGGTTGTTGCGCTAACCGGCCCAACCCATGCGGAGGAGGTTTCGCGCGGTGTGCCGACCGCGATTGTTGCGGCATCGGAAAGCCGCGCCGCGGCAGAATTGACGCAGGCAGCATTCATGAACGAAAGTTATTTCCGGGTTTATACCTCGGCGGATATCATCGGTTGTGAGCTGGGCGGTGCGTTTAAGAACATCATCGCGCTGGGCGCAGGCATTGCGGATGGTCTGGGATTGGGCGACAACTCCAAAGCTGCGTTTATGACCCGCGGCTTGACCGAGATCGCGCGACTGGGCGTCAAGCTGGGCGCGCGGCAGGAGACGTTTGCCGGGCTGTCCGGTGTGGGTGACCTGATCGTCACTTGCTGCTCCATGCACTCGCGCAACCGTCGTGCGGGCATCTTGATTGGCAAGGGAAAAACCGTACAGGAAGCCATGCAGGAGGTGGGTGCAACGGTCGAAGGGTATTATGCGACCGAGGCGGGCTATCATCTTGCCCAGCAGCAGGGCGTTTCCATGCCGATCACCGAAGCAATGTATGAAGTGCTGTACAAAGGCCTGCCTGCAACCGAAGCGAGCCGTCTGCTGCTGGGGCGTCCACGCCGTGGCGAACATGAGGAAGTTTGGGTGCATTGAGACTTAATAGGTAAGATGCACAGGATTTTTGCGGTAAGTTTGTTTTTCGCATGGTAAGATAAAACTTTACTTTATTGCCTCCTTCCTTTATAATCTTAATAAAGCCTTGAAAAAAATTCGCAAAGGTAAGGAGAGAACTGGTATGAAGAAGAATGTGACGAAGCGGTTGTTGGCCGCGCTGCTTGCAGCGGCATTGGCGTTTTCACTGGCAGCTTGTGGCGGCGGAAACGAAGCCGGCGATAGTGGGGAAACCGGTGATAGCGGAGAAACTGTTTCGGCTGCGCTGACCGAGGAGGAATATCAGCAGGCGGTTGAGGACCTGAGTACTGAGATGAGCGAGATCCAGTCCAGCGCCAGCACGGCGGTAACCGATCCGGAGTCGGCAAAAGAAGTGCTGGAAGCGATGAAAACTTCACTCAATAATTTCATTGCCATTACGCCGCCGGAGTCCTATGCAGACGCACACGCCAAGCTACAGTCCGGCTGCAGTTCGCTGATCGACTTCATTGATACGGTTGCAGCCATGACGGAAGAGACTGACCAGACCAAGCTGGCCGATCTGACCACGAAGATGAATGAGCAGCTGCAGGCTGCTATGACTGATATGGCGGAAGGCGCCAGCATGTTGCAGGAAGCGAGCGAATAAAACCATATAAAGACGATACAAAAAAAGGCACCCTTCGGGGTGCCTTTCGTTTGCACTTTGCGTTGGTGTTTGGTATAATATTGGCGAACATGATATCATACTGCTGCTGTGCGGCGCTGCATCCTGAAAGGTTGCCGGCCTGCCGCTGCGGCCTACTGTATTGACCGATGGGTTAAAATGATGGAGGATTATATGGAAAAAATCAATGCTTGTATGGCAGCGCTGCGTGCTGCCGTTCCGGAAATAGAAATCATTGCGGATGAGCCAATGAGCCGTCACACGACATTTGCGATCGGCGGACCGGCTGATCTGTTTGTCAGCCCGAAAACACCGGAACAGCTGGCAGGGGCGTTGCAGGAAATCCGCCGCTGCGGCGTGCCGTTTTTGGTGTTGGGCAATGGCTCGAATATGTTGGTTTCGGATGCAGGATATCGCGGGGCGGTGATCTGCACCACAGAACTGGATGATGTGCGTACAGGGGAAGGCGGCACGCTGGTGGCACAGGCAGGCGCGTTACTGGGCCGTGTGGCGCGGCGCGCCCAGCGCGCGGGATTGACCGGTGCGGAGTTTTCCGGCGGTATTCCGGGCAGTGTAGGTGGCGCGGTATTCATGAATGCTGGCGCGTATGACGGTCAGATGGCTGGGATCGTGGAAAAAACCGAGTATCTGGATGGCGAAGGGAATCTGCGCACGCTTACCGGTGAAGAACACTGCTTTGGTTACCGCAACAGTGCGTTCCGCGCACATCCGGATTGGACGGTTGTGCGGACGACCATGCGCCTGCAGCCGGGCGACCCGGCGGCAATTCTGGATAAGATGAATGATTTTGCGCAGCGACGGCGAGAAAAGCAGCCGCTCAATTTCCCATCTGCCGGCTCGACTTTCAAACGGCCGGAAGGGTATTTCGCCGGAAGGCTGATTGAGGACGCGGGGCTCAAGGGCGTGTCGGTCGGTGCAGCACAGGTTTCGGAGAAGCACGCAGGGTTCCTCATCAACCGCGGCGGTGCGACCTGTGACGATATGCTGCGTCTGATTGCGTTGGTGCAGCAGCGCGTGCGCGAGCGATTCGGCGTAGAATTGGAATGTGAGGTTCGTATTGTCCGCTGAGGATTGGCGGACAAGGGGAGATGGCATAATAGATGTACTTTTTAATTGTTTCGGGCATGTCGGGTGCGGGCAAAAGCCGTACAATCGCCACGTTGGAGGATTTGGGCTATTATTGTGTGGATAATCTGCCGATCGCGCTGATTCCCCGCTTTGCTGAGATCTGTATGGCAGCGACCGAGCGGTATGAGCGGGTTGCAATGGTCACTGATGTGCGCGCAGGCGGAGACTTCCAGCAGTTATTCGATTCGTTGGACTCGGTCAAGACGATGGGCTGCGACTACCGCATCCTGTTCCTCGATTCCGATACGCCAACGTTGATCCGACGCTTCAAGGAGACGCGCCGCAAGCATCCGCTGATGGAGAAAGGTGTCCCCATGACTGCAGCGATCGAAAAGGAGCGCAATATGCTGGCAGCACTGCGCAACCGTGCGGATTTCGTGGTCGATACAACCGGCCTGTCTGCTGCAGGGCTGCGTGAGCGCTTGCTTGCGCTGTTTTCCGGCACGGAGAGCGGCGGTGCATTCGAGGTGATTGTGCAGTCGTTCGGCTTTAAATATGGCATTCCGCCTGAGTCCGATCTGGTGTTCGATGTGCGCTTTCTGCCCAATCCGTATTACGAGATGAGCCTGCGCGAAAAAAACGGAACCGATCCGGATGTGCGGGATTATGTGTTCCAGGGAGGCACAGCGGATGCACTGATGGGGCATCTGACGAGCCTGATTGATTTTTTGCTGCCGCGATATATGGCGGAAGGGAAGTCCAACGTCATCATCGGGATTGGCTGCACGGGCGGCAAGCACCGCTCAGTGGCGATTGCCGAAGCGCTCAGTGCGCATTTGCGTGGGCATGACTATGGTGTGGTGACGATGCACCGCGATTACCAGAGATAACAGAGAACCAAACAGGGAGCAAAGATGTCCTTTTCAACCGAGGTAAAAAATGA
>CALWEB010000128.1 GCA_944376955.1 uncultured Agathobaculum sp.
CAAAAAATGTCGGCGGGCTGAGCCGGCATTTGTCGCGTCTGCGCGTCAGTCCGCGCTATCTGCACACCAAGGCGCGCGTCAAGGAACGTCTGGCGCGGATTCCCGGCGGCGGTGCGGTATCGCGCGGTATTTCACGCATCAAAGCGCGCATGAAGCGGCTACTGCTGCCGACTTCCCTGTTTGAGCAGATGGGGTTTATCTACCTCGGCCCGGTGGACGGACACGACTTGAAAAGCGTTTGTGAGTTGCTGGCGCAGGCGAAGAAAATCAAAAAGCCGGTTTTGCTGCATGTGATGACGCAGAAAGGGCGCGGTTATGCACCCAGCGAGCGCGAGCCGGAAAAGTACCACGGTGTTTCGCCCTTTGACCCGCTGACCGGGGCCTTCAAGGCGGCGAAAAAGGAGGACTTTTCTGCCTGCTTTGGGCGTGAACTGTCCGCTTTTGCGGAAAAGGATGCGCGTATCTGTGCGATTACGGCGGCCATGCCGTCCGGCACGGGGCTGACGCGGTTTGCCTCCCGCTTCCCCGACCGCTTTTTTGATGTCGGCATTGCGGAGGAACATGCAGTAGCGATGGCCGCGGGCATGGCGGCGCAGGGTCTGGTGCCGGTGGTGGCAATGTATTCCACCTTTTTGCAGCGTGCATATGACCAGATGGTACATGATGTGGCGATTGAAGGGCTGCATGTGGTATTCTGTGTGGATCGCGCGGGCATTGTCGGCGCGGACGGTGCAACGCATAACGGCGTGCTGGACGTGGCGTTCCTGCGCTCGATCCCGGGCGTTAAGATTTTCTGCCCGTCGGATTTTGCGGAACTGCGCAGCATGATGTCGCACGCGCTTTACCATGAAAACGGGCCGGTGGCCATCCGATATCTCCGCGGCGGTGAAGGCTCATTCCGGGGAGACACGGCTGCCGAAACGATTGCCTGTGTGCGCCAAACGGTAGGACGCGAGGTAACGCTGCTGACACACGGCGCGCTCGTCAATGAAGTGATTGCGGCAGCTGATCTGCTGGAGAAAAAGGGCGTACACGCGCAGGTATATAAAGTGAATGAAATCAGCGCCGCGCTGGAGGATGCGTTCCGCGAGCAGAAGGATGCGCTGTCCGGCTGGTGCGTGGTCGTCGAGGATGTTGTGGAAAGCGGCAGCTTGGGCGAATGGGTGGCCGCACACCGGGGCGGTCGGGTAGACCGTCTGAACACCGGCGACCGCTTTTTGCCGCACGGCGGTGTGAGCGATCTGTACCGTCACTGCGGCATCGACGCAGAGGGAATCGCTTCGTTTGTCATCAAAAACCGAATGGGAAAGGAAAACGGCCTTGGCTAAAAAACGCTTGGATGTACTGCTGTTTGAAAAGGGGCTGTGCCCCTCGCGCGAGCGCGCGAAAACCGCCATTATGGAGGGGATTGTCTATATTGCAGGCCAAAAGGCGGGCAAAGCGGGCGATATGGTGGACGAAAATGCCGAGCTGGAAGTGCGCGGCAACGAAAACGCCTTTGTCTCCCGCGGCGGCAAAAAAATAGAGAAGGCACTGGACTATTTTTCCATCGACCCGGCAGGGCTGGTGGTGATGGACGTGGGCGCGTCCACGGGCGGGTTTACCGACTGCCTGCTGCGCCGCGGCGCAGTCAAGGTGTATTCGATTGACGTCGGTTACGGGCAGCTGGCATGGAGCCTGCGGCAGGACCCGCGCGTCAAGTGCATGGAGCGCACCAATATCCGCTATGTCACACCTGATATGCTGGAGGAAACGCCGTCTTTATGTGTGATTGACGTTTCGTTTATCTCGCTGCGGTTGGTGCTGCCGGTTGTTTCCGGTCTGCTGACCGAGGACGGTCGCGTGGCCTGCCTGATTAAGCCACAGTTTGAAGCGGGCAAAGGTAAAGTCGGCAAAAAAGGTGTGGTGCGCGAGCCGGAAATCCATCTGGAAGTGCTTGAGCAGTTTGTAGAAAACGCGCATACGGCGGGCTTTGTCGTGCGCGATGTGACGTTTTCGCCCATCAAGGGGCCGGAAGGAAACATCGAGTTCCTGGGTTACTTATGGAAGCAGGGCGAGGACAGCGTGCCCGACTTGCGCGAGGTAGTGCGGCAGGCGCATGAGGAATTGGATGGCTGAGACAGGCATGAAAAACTTTTTTATCTATCCCAACATGCGGAAAGAAGGCGCGTATGCCGTCCTGCCGCTGGTGAGTGATCAGCTGCGGCGGGAGGGTGTCCGCCTGATGCTGCCTATGCAGATGCGCTCGGCCGCGCTCGATCTGGATCGCGTAGATTATATGGACACCAGTGCGGCGGTACAGTTTGCCGATCTGGCAGTGGTGTTGGGCGGTGACGGTACGATGCTGCGTTTGGCGCGCGCTGCTGCACAGCAGGAATTGCCCATGCTGGGTATCAATGTCGGACACGTCGGCTTTATGACCGAACTCGAGCCGGGTGAGTTGGACGAGATGGAAAAACTCTTCCGCGGCGATTACTCGATTGACAGCCGCATGATGCTGCATGTGGCCGTGTATCGGCAGGGGCGGATGGTCTATGAAAACGATGCGCTCAACGATATTGTGCTGGCAAAAGGCACGGCTTTCCGTGTGGTGCGCGTGCGGATTTCGGCGGACGATGAGGATGTAACCCACTTCAATGGGGATGGGCTGATCGTTGCCACGCCGACCGGCTCGACGGCTTACGGCCTGTCCGCAGGCGGCCCGGTGATTGAGCCGAGCGCGGAAAATCTGGCGGTCATCCCAATCTGCGCCCATGCGTTGGCGGCGAAGGCGTTTGTGTTTGCACCGGAGCGGCGCATCGCACTGTCTGCCGCCTGCGAGGGCGGCAGCGAGGTATTCCTTTCAGCGGACGGTGGGCAAGGATTTGCCATCCGGCCGGATGACCGGGTGGAAATTACCCGATCACCGCTGCGCACCCGTCTGGTGCGGCTCAAAGGGATCAGCTTTTATAAAATTTTGCAGAAAAAGCTCTGACAGGGGGCGCGGATATGAAATTTCAGAGACAGGCGAAAATCCTTGAACTGATCGACCGGTTCGAGATTGAAACACAGGAGGAACTGACCGACCATCTGCGCGCGCTGGGCTATAACACGACGCAGGCTACGGTATCGCGCGACATCAAGGAACTGCGGCTGATCAAGTCGCTGTCTTCCGAGACTGGCAAGTATAAGTATACGGCGGCGGCTGGCGGCGCGGCGGACAGCTTTACCACCCGCCTGCGCAACATCTTCCGCGAGTGCGTCACCGACATCAATGCTGCGCAGAATATGGTGGTTATCAAAACGCTGCCCGGACTCGGGCAGGCGGCGGCCATGGCGATTGACGCGATGCGCGCATCGGATGTGGTCGGTACGCTGGGCGGGGACGATACGGTGTTCGCCGTCATGCGGGACAACGAGAGCGCGGAGCGTTTCTGCCGACAGGCACATGACATTTTAAAGTAAGCAGAGGAGGAAGCGGCTGTGCTGCAATTACTCCATATTGAAAATATCGCGGTAATCGAACGGGCGGATATTGAGCTGGAGGACGGTTTGACCGTCCTGTCCGGCGAAACCGGCGCGGGCAAGTCAATCGTGATCGACTCGATCGGTGCGATCCTCGGCCGGCGCGTCAGCCGTGACTTGGTGCGCGCAGGCGCACAGAAGGGCTTTGTCAGCGCGGTGTTCACCGGGCTGTCGGACGGGTTGGCTGCGCTGCTCGAGGAACTGGCGCTGGCTGGTGACGAGCCGGACACACTGCATTTGCAGCGGCAGATCACGGTGGACGGCAAAAGCACCTGCCGGGTGAACATGAAGCCGGTGTCGGTGTCGGTTCTGCGTCAGCTGGCACCGTATCTCATTGACATCCATGGTCAGAACGACGGCCAGAAGCTGCTCGATGAGCAGCATCATATTGATTATCTGGACGGGTATGCGGGGCTGGATGAACTGCTCGCGCAATACCGTCCCAAATATCAGGCGTTGCTTGCGCTGCGGCGCGAGATCACGGCGCTCGAGACCGGCGAACAGGAACGTTTGCAGCGCATTGACATGCTCACCTTCCACAAGGAGGAAATTGAGCAGGCAGCGCTCCAACCGGATGAAGATGAAACGCTTGCCCAGCGCAAGGCGTATTTTGACCACGCGGGTAAGATCGCGGGCGCATTGGAGCAGACACGGCTTGCCTTGAACGGGGACGACGAGGTCGGCGGCGCGTGCGCATTGCTCGATCAGGCGGCAGCGGCGCTGGCTGGGCTGCATGAGGTGTCAGAGGCGTTTGACGGCATGGCCGAGCAGGCGGAAGAGGTGCGGCTGCTGGCGGCCGACTTGCGGGACAGCGTGATAAGCCGCAGCGAAAATTTGGACTTTTCCGCCGCTGAGCGCGAATGGGTGGAGCAACGGCTCGACCTGATCTACCGCCTCAAACAGAAGTACGGCGGCACGCTCGCAGAGATCGCAGCTTATCACGAGCGCATCACGGCAGAGCTGGAAACACTGGCCGATTCGGACAACCGGCGCGAAACACTGCGCGAGCAATACCGCGCGGAACTGGCAGAGGCCAAACAGTTGGCAGCGAAAATTTCCGACAAGAGGCGCGAAGCGGCTGCTCGTCTGGAGCGGGAAATCGTGAAGGAATTGTCCGAACTGGACATGGACAAGGTAAGAATGCGCGTGGCGGTGCATACGGGCACCAAGCTTGCTGCGCATGGGTTTGACACTGTCACGTTTGAAATTTCGGTCAACCCGGGCGAGCCGGAAAAACCGCTGTCCAAAGTTGCGTCCGGCGGTGAGCTGAGCCGCATCATGCTGGCGCTGAAAAATGTGCTGACGGCAGGGGAAGAGGTCGGGATGCTGATCTTCGACGAGATTGATACTGGTGTTTCCGGCCATGCCGCGCAGCAGATCGCGCGCAAGCTGTCTGCGATCGCAAAGAAAAAGCAGACGCTGTGCGTCACGCATCTGCCGCAGATCGCGGCAATGGGCGACCATCACCTGCGCATTGCCAAGTCGGTGCGCGATGGACGCAGCTATACCGATGTCAGCCCGATGGACCGGGCGCAGCGCGTCGATGAAATTGCGCGGCTGCTCTCTGGCGAGCAGGTTTCCGATGCGGCGCGCCGCAATGCTGAGGAGTTGTTGGAAGCGGCCGGGCAGGAGGGCTAACGCATGGTGATCATCGACGAGCGGTATAAGGAGCGCGCCCCGTGAATGGGTGCCTTGCAAAAATAGATGAAAAATTAACAAAATCAATGCGGGAGAAAAACACATGACACTTTACGAAGAACTCAAAGCGCGTGGTCTGATCGCGCAGGTGACCAACGAGGAAGAAATTAGCGAAATGATCAACAACGGCAAAGCCACGTTTTACATTGGCTTTGACCCGACGGCGGACAGCCTGCACGTCGGCCATTTTATGGCGCTGTGCCTGATGAAACGCCTGCAAATGGCGGGCAATAAGCCGATCGCACTGATCGGCGGCGGCACGGGCATGGTGGGTGACCCCTCCGGCCGCACGGATATGCGCTCGATGATGACGGTTGAGACCATCCAGCACAACTGCGACTGCTTCAAAAAGCAGATGGAACGCTTCATCGACTTTGGCGAGGGCAAGGCCCTGATGCTCAACAATGCAGACTGGCTGATGAAGCTCAATTATATTGAGCTGCTGCGCGAGGTGGGCGCGTGCTTCAGCGTCAACAACATGCTGCGTGCGGAGTGCTACAAGCAGCGCATGGAAAAAGGCCTGAGCTTCCTTGAGTTTAACTATATGATCATGCAGTCGTACGACTTCTACTACATGTTCAAGCATTACGGCTGCAACATGCAGTTTGGCGGCAATGACCAGTGGTCGAACATGCTCGGCGGCACCGAACTGATCCGCCGCAAGCTGGGCAAGGATGCACACGCGATGACCATCACGCTGCTCTTAAATTCTGAAGGCAAGAAGATGGGCAAGACGGCTGCGGGCGCGGTATGGCTCGACCCGAACAAGACCTCGCCCTACGACTTCTTCCAGTACTGGCGCAACGTGGACGACGCGGACGTGCTCAAGTGCATCCGTATGCTGACCTTCCTGCCGCTCGAGCAGATCGAGGAGATGGACAAGTGGGAAGGCGCGCAGCTGAATAAGGCCAAGGAAATCCTTGCCTATGAGCTGACCGCGCTGGTACACGGCAAGGAAGAGGCCGAAAAGGCGATGGAAGCGGCCAAGAGCATCTTTGTCGGCGGCGGTGCAAGCGAAAACATGCCGACCACGACCCTGACGGATGCGGACTTCGCGGACGGCCAGATCGGCGTGCTGACGCTGCTGGTCAAGTGCGGTCTGGCTGCCTCGAACGGTGAAGCACGCAAGCTGGTACAGGGCGGCGGCGTGTCGATCGACGGCGAGAAGGTTGCGGACTTCAAGCAGATGCTGGACAAGGATTTCTTCCAGCAGGAGCGCATGGTCAAAAAGGGCAAAAAGACCTTCCACAAGGTTGTGCTTGGGTAACGGAAAGTGTAAGCGAAGGCGCTGCGGCTGCAATGGCCGCAGCGCCTTTCCCGTTTGACGCACAGCAAACAGACAGAGCCGGGAAAGCGGCCTTGCGCATCTTTTCGCGGTGTATTATAATGGTACAAGATTTTTGGGAATAAGGAGCCACGGTATGAAGCGGTTTTTTGCGGCATTTTTGCTGCTTTTTGGATTGGCAGGCTGTGCAGGACGGCAGGCAAGCTATACAACAGACTTTTTTGCGATGGATACCTTTATGTCGGTTGCTGTGTATGGGGACAACGAGGACAGCGCACAACAGGCCGCAGTCGCTTGCGAGCAGGAGGTCAATGCGCTGGAGCCTGCTTTGTCCCGCACGCGGGAAGATAGCGACCTCTATTGCTTGAACCATGCTGACGGCGCGGTGTGTCAGGTCAGCGACGAGACATATGCTGCCATTGAGGCAGCGGTACAATATGCGGAGCTGACCGGTGGCGCGTTTGACCCGACCATGGCGCCGCTGACCGATCTGTGGGGCATCAATACGGAAAACGCACATGTACCGGCGCAGACCGAAATCGACGAGGCGCTGACCCATGTCGGCTATGGAAATATCCAGTTGCTCGGGGACAATCAGGTGCAGTTGTTAAACGGTGCGCAGCTTGATTTGGGCGGCATCGGCAAAGGCTTTGCCACCGATGCGGTATCGACGTTGCTCGCGCAGCAGCCGGAGGGCGCCGCCACCGGTGCATTGGTGCAGCTGGGCGGCAACATCGGTGCTTTTGGTGAAAATCCGGCGCGTGATGGCGGAAACTGGGTGGTTGGCGTTGCTGACCCGGATAACAATGCGGAATTCGTGGCAACGGTCGAGGTGCGGGACGCGTCTGTGGTCACCTCGGGTGATTATGAACGCTATTTCGAGCAGGATGGCAAGCGATATCATCATATTTTCGATCCAAAGACCGGTTATCCGGCGGATACCGGCCTGCGCAGCGTGAGTGTAATTGATCAAAACTCCACCCGGGCGGATGCGCTGACGACGGCGCTGTTCGTGATGGGGTTGGACGACGGTTTGGCGTTCTGCGCGGAAAACAACATTGCAGCGGTGTTTATCACCTCGGACAAGCAGATTTACACCTCGGATGCGGTTTCTTCGGTCTGTACCTATACCTTCCTCGGAGCGGAGAAGGGATATACCGATGCGCAGTAGGCTCAAATGGGGGGATTTTGTCATCATCGGTGTGGTGCTGGCGCTGGCGGCAGCGCTGACCGCGGTGCTGGCTGCGGGCACGACGGGCGACCGGTTGTATGCTGAGGTTTGGCAGGACAACCAGCTGGTCGAGCGCGTCGCGCTGACCGACGGCACCGATCGCACGATCGATCTGGACGGGCACAATGTGATTGTGCTGTCCGGCAAAAGCGCGCGCATGGAATCCGCAGACTGCCGCGATCAGGTTTGCGTGCGCACGGGCACGCTGACGCGGGCAGGGCAGGTCGCGGTGTGCCTGCCAAACCGGGTGGTATTGAAAATCGTGGGTGAAACCGGTGAGATCGACGCGATTGTATCATAACGGAAGGGGGCGTGAAACGGTGAAAGCGAAAAAGCTGACGCTGTGCGGTATGTTGACCGCACTGGCGGTCGTGCTGTCGCTGGTTGAGCGGCTGTTCCCACTCGACGCGGTGGTACCCGTGCCGGGGGTCAAGCTTGGCCTTGCGAATGTGGTGACCCTGTTCGCACTCACGCGCCTGTCCGTGCGGGATGCGCTGGCGGTGCTGCTGTGCCGTGTGGCGCTGTCCAGCTTGCTGATGGGCAGCGTAACGGCGTTTTTGTTTTCGCTGTTCGGCGGCCTGTTGTCGCTGACGGTCATGTGGCTGCTGCTGCACGCCGAGGGGCGGTTCTGCTCGCTGTTGGGTGTGAGCGTGGCAGGCGCGGCGGCGCACAACATCGGGCAGATCATCGCGGCTGTGATCTGGATGCAGACCGGCGCGGTGGTGGCCTACCTGCCGGTTTTGTTGGTGATGAGCGTGCCGCTCGGCTTGGTGACCGGGCTGACCTGCTCGGTTGTGCTTGCACATTTGCAAAAAATTGATTTTTACGTATAAAAAAGCGAAGCGCCTCCTATACTAACGGCAAATGTACAAGGAGGAAATGCAATGAAAAGGCTGATCGCTTTGCTGGCCGCATTGACCATGGTGTTTGCTTGCGGCTGCTCCAACACGACGGACCAAACCAACCCCAACGGGACGGACAACAACGTAACCCAGGATCAAAACAATGACGGTGTGGTTGACAACGGCAATACGGTCGGAGACGACATCCAGAACGGCATGGAGGATATGGGTGACGCGGTGCAGGAAGGCGTGGACAATGCAGGAAACGCCATCCGTGACGGTGTGGACGACGTGGGCGATGCGGTGACCGGCAACGACAAGGGCACCACGACCGGCACGGCGGATACCGGGGCGGACACCAATCCCAAAACCATCAATCCGTAAGCAGGCAAAGGCGGCACAAAGCGGCATGGCGGGTCGGCCATGCCGCTTTGCGTTTTCCATAGCGGACTGCGCCAAAAACCGACGGGGCGGAAGACGTCGATTGGTGCGCTTTGCGCCTTGCGCGGCACGGGGCGCTGTGATAAAATATTCCTATCATGGGCGAAAATGTCCATCAAGGAAGTTGGAGTGAACAAAATGGATTATAACCGTTTAGCGGAATTATTGTTCCCGCATATCAATACCACACCGGAAGAGATTGAGGCGCGTTATCCCAAACGCACGCTGCCGGAAGGCGCAAAGGTGACCCGTATGGGGCCGAGCCCGACAGGCTTCATGCACTTGGGCAATCTGTATGGTGCGCTGGTGGACGAGCGCCTGGCGCATCAGTCGGGCGGCGTGTTCTACCTGCGCATTGAAGATACGGATAAAAAGCGCGAAGTCGAGGGCGGCGTGCGCACCATTATCGAGGTGTTCCGTGCATTCGGCCTGCACTTTGACGAAGGTGCAACGCTCGACGGCGACAACGGCGCATATGGCCCGTACCGCCAGAGCCAGCGTGCGGAGATTTACCAGACCTTCGTCAAGAGCTTGGTGCAGCGTGGCATGGCTTATCCGTGTTTCTGCACCGAGGAAGAACTGGCCGCGGCGCACGCGAAGCAGGAGGCTAATAAGGAGAATTTCGGTTACTACGGTAAGTATGCCGTATGGCGTGACCGGCCGATGGAGGACATCGAAGCCGAGCTCAATAAGGGCACGCCCTATGTCGTGCGCTTCCGCTCGGAGGGCAGCATCGAAAACAAGATCCGCCATGAGGATCTGGTCAAGGGCAAAATGGAAGTCACCGAAAACGATCAGGATATCGTCATCCTCAAGTCGGACGGCATCCCGACCTATCACTTTGCGCATGTGGTGGACGACCACCTGATGGGCACGACCGTGGTCGTGCGCGGCGAGGAGTGGCTTGCGACGTTGCCGGTACATTTGCAGTTGTTCCGCGCGATGGGCTGGAAGGCGCCTAAGTATGCGCACACCGCGCAGCTGATGAAGATCGACCCTGAGACCGGCGGCAAGCGCAAGCTGTCCAAGCGCAAGGATCCGGAACTCGCATTGACCTTTTATGAGCAGGAGGGTTACCCGGTGCCGGCGGTGCTGGAATATCTGATGACGCTGCTCAACTCCAATTTCGAAGAATGGCGGCGCGCCAATCCCGACCTGCCGATGAACGATTTCCCGTTCTCGACCAAGAAAATGAGCGGCTCGGGTGCGCTGTTTGACATTGAAAAGCTGCACGATGTTTCCAAGAACGTCATTTCGCGTATATCGGCCGACATGGTGTATGACTATATCGCGGCGTGGAGCGCGGAGAATGACAAGCCGTTCCATGATCTGCTGACGCGCGACCCGGCTTTCTCGAAGGCGTATCTCGCGATTGGCCGCGGTGGCAAAAAGCCGCGCAAGGACTTGGCGCTCTGGTCGGATGCCAAGGGCTATATGGACTTCATGTTCGATGAGCTGTTCCAGCCGGACTACACCATGCCGGAGCGTGTGTCCGCTGAGGATGCCAAGGCGATCCTTGTGGATTTTGCCAAGGTATTTGACGAAAATGACACGCCGGACGGCTTTTTTGAAAAGATGAAGCAGATTTCGGCAGAACATGGCTACGCTGCGGATACCAAGGCGTACAAGGCAGATCCGTCCGCTTACAAGGGTGCGGTGGGCGATGTGTCCATGGTGGTACGTGTGGCGGTTGCCGGACGGCAGAACGCGCCCGATTTGCAGACGGTTATGGGCATTCTGGGCCGCGATAAGGTGCTCGAGCGGCTGGAGCGTTGTGTAAATGCGCTTTAATTTGGCTTTTGGGGGAAAACGAACGCTATGATGGAAAATGTAAACAACTTTCTGACTGAAATCATTGATGCGGATATTGCGGCGGGTTTGAACGAACAGATCCACACCCGTTTCCCGCCCGAACCCAACGGCTATCTGCATATCGGTTCGGCCAAGGCGATCTTCATCAACTGGTCGATTGCAAAAAAATATAACGGTCTGTTCAACCTGCGTTATGACGATACCAACCCGGTCAAGGAGGATACCGAGTATGTAGACTCGATCTGGGAGGACATCAAGTGGCTGACCGGCGAGGAGCCATCGGGCGGTGTGTTCTACGGTTCGGACTATTTCGAGACCTGCTATGAGTGCGCCGTCGCGCTGATCAAGGACGGAAAAGCCTATGTGGATGATCTGACACAGGAGGAAATGCGCGCCTATCGCGGCACGCTGACCGAGCCGGGTAAGGAAAGCCCGTACCGCAACCGTTCGGTCGAAGAAAATCTGCAGCTGTTCGCGGATATGCGCGCAGGCAAGTTTGCAGACGGCAGCAAGACGCTGCGCGCCAAAATCGACATGGCAAG
>CALWEB010000129.1 GCA_944376955.1 uncultured Agathobaculum sp.
GGGAGTGGTTGTCCTTCTTGTGAACCTTCAGGTGCTCGGTCAGCTCCTGAATGCGCGCGGTCAGGATTGCCACCTGAACCTCCGGGGAACCGGTGTCGGTTGCGTGGGTGCGGTTTGCCTCGATAACGGCAGTCTTTTCTTCCTTACGGATCATGTTGCGTTTCACCTTTCAAAAAAAATTATTACTCACCCTCAGGCTGGGCTGCGGCTGGTGAAATGGGCACGGTAGGGACGCACCCGGAACTCCGGCAGCTAAGCGCGGGGCGAAAGCACAATATATGATATCATGTGTGAACGAATTTGTAAAGCAATTTCTGCTTTTTTATTTACTTTGCCGCATTTACGCACTTTTCTTTGGTCATTTTGTCGAATTGTACAATTATGAACAAATTGTGAACAGGATTTTGTCGATTTTTCATCTTGTCCCAACAACTTTGGCGGTGCTATAATTCTACCATACTCGGTGGACAGCTTGAACGCCTTTTCCGCTGGAAGCCGTTTTTATTTATTGCTAAAGACACGCGACGGGGCGGTGCAATAGCGCGGCCTGATGTCGCGTTCTTTTTTTGTCCATCGCTGCGCCTCCGGGGCATTTTGCCGCCGGAGGCGTTTTTTATTCCGCCCGGCACATACTGTTCTGTAACACGGCCGCGCCAACGATCTAAAATCACGCAAACATATGATTCCGCAGTTCCAAATTGTATGCCAACAGCGTCCGCAGCCGTTTTTTGCCGCGCGTCAGATGACGCGATACCGCAGACTGGCTAATCCCCAGCCGATAGGCAATCTCTTTGCCGGAAAGCCCTTCCACCTCGCTCATCCACAGCACTTCGTACTGCCGCGCGGTCAGCTGTTCCTGCAAGGCATGGAAAAACGCCTCCCGGAATTTAGCGCGGAACGCACTGTCATCCGTCCCCAGTTCCGCCATATACCCTTCATAAGCCGCGCGATCCGCCGCCTGATCAGACAGCCTTTCGGTTTTCATGCCCATTCCCTCCCTTATCGTAGTAATGCTCCAACACAAATGCCGTTTTCCTGCTTTCGTTGATCAACGTCTGCAAACAGTTGATCCGCCGCTTGAGCCGGTACTTCACCTCGTTTTTCTTTGCGCGCCGCCGTGCCGCCTGTAATTGCTTCAGGCGCAGCTCCAAAAGCGCGGTATTCGACCGGTATTCCCTTGCCATCTCATGCAGCTGCATTACGTACCTCCTCGCATTATCGAACATTTGTTCGTATTCCTTGTGTTCTATAATACAATATATTGGAAGGCTTGTCAACATCCACCTACATTTGGTGTGCTATCAATAATTTAACCCGCATATACTTGCAGGGAAAGGAGGCGTCGGACATGCGCAAACTGCTGCTCACCGGATGCGGGCTTGTGCTGGCGCTGTATCTGACGCCGGCCGTCTGGCTGTACGGCAGCGAACCGGATTCCGGGCAAACGGCGTCTGCTTCCGCGCCCATCCAGTCGGGAACACCCCTTACAGGAGAGTATTCGACCGTCACGGTCTCGATCGACGGCACGCCAACCGAACTGCCGCTGGAAACCTATGTCGCCGGTGTCGTCGCGGCCGAAATCCCCAACGATTTTCCGCTGGACGCCATCCGGGCGCAGGCTGTCGCCGCGCGCACCTATGCGGTTTACAAACTGGCATCCGGCCGCCCTGAGGCGCATCCCGATGCCGATGTCTGCGATGACTATCACCACTGCGCGGCCTACCGCGATATCGCGGTGGCCACCGCATCCGGCAACGACCTTTCGCGCGTCCAACAGGCGGTGGAGGACACCGAAGGCGAAATCCTAACCTATGACGGCGCGCCGATCGCGGCTGTGTTCCACTGCGTCAGCGGGCCGCGCACTGAAGCCGCGCGCGACGTCTGGGGTGAAGACGTCCCCTATCTGCAAAGCGTGGTCAGTCCGGGCGGCACAGCATACAGCGGCTATGAGGATGCCGTGACCCTTTCCGCCACTGCATTCCGCGAAAAAGCCGCGCAGGCATTCCCGTCCGCAGACGTATCCGGCCCACCGGACGACTGGTTCAAATCGTCCGTCCGCTCGGATGCAGGCGGCGTCATCACGGTGCAGCTGGGCGGTGTCACCGTTGAAGGCACGGACGTGCGCGAGGTGTTCGGCCTGCAATCAACCAACTTTACCATCACCACAACGGATGACAGCATCACCTTCCACACCATCGGTTACGGCCATGGTGTCGGACTGTCCCAGTATGGCGCCCGCTATCTGGCCGAGCAGGGCGCGGACTACACAGAAATTTTGGCGCATTATTATCCGAATACTGTGCTGACTGATGTATAAACGCTTTCCTCCGCGGCCATACTGGTGGCAACGGAGGTAAAGGGATATGAAACAATATCAGTCCAAACATACCGCAGTCCTTTCGACCCGCGGCTTTTACACCATTCTGACCGTCTGTGCGCTGATCATCGCGGCATCCGCGTGGGTGCTGTGGTCGGATGCGACCGCACCTGCGGATGACGAAACGCAGGCCAGCCTGCCGATCGTCACGCCCGCAGAGCCGCTGCCCGACCTGACCGAGGACACCCCGGTGCTGAGCGAGGAGACCGGCGACGCCGACGCGGAAGACCAGACCGATGAGGCCGAGCCATCCGAACCGGAAGCGGCGGATGACACCGCTGCCGAGCAAACTGCGGAACCCACGCCCGCCCCGGTGGAAACCGTGTCCGCCCCGATCTATGTGCGTCCGGTCTCCGGCGCGGTGATCACACCGTTTTCCGGTGACGAACTGCTGTTTCAGCCGACCTTTGGCGACTGGCGCGTGCACACCGGCACAGACTTTGCCGCCGAGGCCGGGGAAACCGTACTGGCGCTGACCGACGGCACCGTGCAGCAGGTGACCGAGGACGATCTGTACGGCACGTGTGTCACGCTCTCGCATGGTGCCGACCTGACTTCCACCTACTGCGGCGTCAGCGATGTGCGCGTCACAGAGGGACAGGCCATCGCCGCCGGCGAAGCCATCGGCACGGTTGCCGAAACGATTGACGCGGAAGCCGCGCTCGGCCCGCATCTGCATGTCGAAGCCGCCCGTGCAGGCACCCCGGTCGATGTGCTCGAACTGCTGGGCGAAAGTGAAGTTGAATAAGCCGCAAAACACAGCAAAGCCGCAGGACAAAAGTCCTGCGGCTTTGCGCGTTGATCCAATCCTTTATTCCGCTGTCGGTGCTTCCATGTCTTCCGTAGCCTCTGCGACGTCTTGCGCGGTTGCCGCGTCATCCTGCACCGGTTCGGACGCCTCACCGACCACCGTCACCGCATAGTTGCCTGTCAGTCCGCCGCCCGCGACCGTGATAATCCCGTCCGCGAGCAGGAAATTCATCTGTCCATCTGCGGATTTTGCCGTCGCCCCGGCTACCGCAGCGGTGCCCTCCGTGCCGTCGGAAAACCGATAGGACATCCCGGTTTCTTCCTCCTGCGTGATCGTCAGCGTCACGCCCGCGGGGCTGATATAACTGCCCGGCCAGCCTTCATGCTGCTCGGCCTCGGCATCGTACAGCGGGAAGGTGGTGTAGTCATCCAGCACACCGTCCCCCAGATAGTGGTATTTTTCGCCTGTCTCGCGGTCCACGGCTACCTTACCCACCGTCCGCGCCGACGCATCACTGACCACGAACACATAATATTCGCGCTCCTCTTCCGCGTCTGTCCCGACGGAGAGCGTCTCGTCTGTTGCCTCTACCGTATACTGTGTTTCGTCCACCGCCCCGGCGACCTGCTCCAGCGCCTCCTGCTCACTCAGGCTGGGTGCGGCGTTGTCGCTCAGCAACCCCGCCTGCTCCGCCGCTTCCAGCGCCTGCATCTGCGGATTATCCTTGGCAGCCTGCTCCGTGGACGGCTCCATCACTGCGGTTTGCTGTGTACAACCGGACAAAAGCAGGGTGCACAGCACCGCGGCAGCAACCGATTGTTTCATCCTGCCTGCCTCCCTCTTTCTTCTCTTCCGAATACCAATCAGGCGGCGCCGCTTCCCGCGGCGCCGCCTTAATCATACCGTATCCGGCCAAAAATTGCAACGGCCACTTGGCCGAAAAAGCCATTATTCCTCGTCTTTTTTCAACTTTTTCATCCATCCCCGTTGTTTTTTCGGGCCTTGGAAGCGTTTTTTGACACGTTCGGTCAGGCTGTCGGTCAGCGAGTAATACACCGGCGTGATGAACAGCGTTGCCACGGTGGAGATCACCATGCCCGTCATCATCACGACGCCCATTGGCTTCATCATCTCGGATCCTTCACCGCCGGAGAACACCATCGGCACCAAACCGAGGATGGTCGTCAGCGCGGTCATCAGTACCGGCCGCACACGGCGCGGACAGGCGTTGAGGATCGCGGTCTGCTTATCCTCCCCCCGCTCGCGGCGCTGCAAAATGTAGTCCACCAACACGATCGACGAGTTGACCACCGTACCGGCCAGGATGATGACCGCAAGGAGCGCCACCATGGACACCTTGTTCCCGGTCGGCCACAGCAGCAGCAGCGAACCGAGTAGGCCGATCGGCAGGATGAGCATGATCGCCACCGGCAGCACAAACGAATTGAACTGGCTGGCCAGGATGAAGTAGACCAGCAAAATCGCCACCATCAGCGCGGTCATCAGCGAACGGGTGGTTTCCTCGATGCTGGACGCCGACGTATCGCCGTTTTCCACCTCAATCCCTTCGGGCATCTGGTAGTTGGCAATCAGGTCGTTTACCTGCTGCATGATGTTGACACTGTCACCCGACTCAGTCTCGCCCGTGATCGTGACCGTCTCATACTGGTTGATACGTGAGATCGACTGCGGCGAAAGTTCGGTATATACATCCGCCACCATGGACAGCGGCACTGTGCCGCCGGTCGGCGCCGGCAGCTGCAGGGATTTGAGCGCATCAATATCCTGTGTGAGCGTTTCGTCGCCCGAAATCGTCACATCATATTCCTCGCCGCCCATGCGCAGTGTGGTCGCCACCGAGCCGGTCAACTCGCCGCGCACCAACGAACCGATGGTCGCGGCCGTCAGGCCGAAGCGGGACGCATTTTCGCGGTTGACCTTGATCGCCACACGCGGCACCTGGTCGCCCGCCGAAGATTCGACATTGACCGCGTCCGGCAGCGCCTCGATCTGGCGTGCCAGATCTTCTGCCGTTGCTGCCAATTCATCGTAATCCTTGCCGGACAGCTGCACGCTGATATCTGAACCGGAGTCCATCATCATCATGCCCGCATCCGACACGGTCAGCTCGCAGCCCGCGATGTCCGCCAGATCGCGGCGCAGCTGCGCGGCGACCTGTGCGGCCGAGCGGTCACGCTCCGCGACCGGCTGGAGCATCAGGGTCACGCTTGCCCCGGAAGCACTAGACATGATCGAGGTCGAACTGCCCGTGCTGTAATACACCAGATCGGTTTCCGGCACGGTCTGTTCGATGATCTGCACAATCCGGTCTTCAATCGCTGCGGTTTCCTCCATGGTTGAGCCACTGGGCATACCAACCGAGATATCAATCTGCCCCTGATCCATCTCCGGGATCAGTTCGGCGCCGGCCGCCGCAATGCTCCCGATCGAAACCACGCAGATCGCCGCCGTCACGGCAATGCCGACCCAACGGCGCGTGATGAACAGCTTGAGCACCTTTTTGTACAGCCTCGCCGCCGGTTTATCCGCAACCACCTGTTCCCGCAGTCCCGGCTTGGTCACCAACAGATGCACACCGGCGCGGTCGAGCAGGATGTAGCACAGCAGCGGTACCAGCGTCAGCGAAATCAGCAGCGACGAGGACAGCAGCGCCACAATCGTGATACAGAACTCCTTGAACATCATGCCGGTCAGGCCGCCGGACAGACCGATCGGCAGGAATACCGCGATGGTGGTCAAGGTGGACGCCGTGACCGACAGCACGACTTCGTGCGTACCCTTGACGCAGGATTCCCAGCGGTCGTAACCATCCGCGCGGTAGTGGAACACGTTTTCCAACACTACGATTGAGTTATCCACGATCATGCCGACGCCCAGCGCAATGCCGCCCAGCGACATGATATTGAGCGTAATATCCAGCGCGAACATGAGCAGGAAGGTAAACAGAATGCAGCAGGGCATTGCAATCGAGATCGCCAGCGTTGCGCCAAAATCGCGCAGGAACACCAGCAGAACGATCGCTGCAAACAGCACGCCCATCCAGATATTGCTCATGGCGTTATCTACGGTCATGTTGATGTAGTCGGACTGATCCATGACCAGATCCCACTCCAGCGCACCGTTATTTGCAATCAGGCTGTCCAGCTGCGCCTTAGCGCGCTCGGCAATTTCGACCGTGTTCGAGCTGGACTGCTTGTTGACCGACAGCATCAGGCATTCCTCGCCGTTGACTTTGGCCAGCGCATCCCGGTCTTTGGGCTGCATGGAAACGTCCGCAATCTGGTTCAGGCGCACCGTGCCGCCCGCCGGCAGTGAGATCAGGGCGTTTTTCACATCGTCCATCGACTGGTACTCGCCGTCCGTGCGAACGGACAGGGTCTGCGAGCCGCTGTCCAGCTCGCCGCCCGGCACGGCCATATTGTCCGCGCCGATCTGCTGCGCCACCGAGCTGACCGTCAGGTTATACCCCTTCAGGCGCGCCGCGTCGGTCTTGACCGCGACCTCGTTTTCATATCCACCCGAGATATCCACCGAAGCCACGCCGTCCAAACGTTCGAGCGCGGGCGCGATCTCCTCCTCCGCCATCGACTGGAGGCTGGCCAGATCGTTGCCGCGCAGCGCAACCATGATGACCGGCATGGAGTCGATATCAATCGACATAACGGTCGGGTCGGTCGCGTCCTCCGGCAGCTGGGACTTGGCCTGATCGACCTTGTCGCGCATGTCGGTCATCGCCTCATCCAGATCGGTGCCGTAAGCAAACTGCACGATGACCATGGACATGTTTTCCTCCGAGGTCGAGCTGAGCGTTTCCAACCCCGCCAGCCCCGCGCAGGCGGACTCGAGCGGCCGGGTCACCTGCTGCTCGATATCCTCCGGGCCTGCTCCCGAATAGGCCGAATACACAATCGCCACCGGCAGTTCCATATCCGGCATCAAAGCCAGCGGCAGCGACTGGAAACAATAAAAGCCAAACACAACGACCAATATGTAAGCCAGAATGGTCATAACATTGTGCTTGATACAGTTCTCCGCAATTTTCATAGGGGTATCAGCCCTCCCCGTCCGCTGTGGTGTCATCCGTGACGCCTGCGGCGGTATCGTCCTGCGCCGCGCCGTCCGCACCGGACACCACACGAACCATCGAACCGTCTGTCAGGTAAGACTGCCCCTTGACCACCACGCGGTCGCCCTCGGCAAGGCCGGACACGATCTCGGTATCCGTCTTGCTGACCAGGCCGGTTTCCACCGTCACGCGTGTGGCGGTGTCGCCCTCACCGAAGTCATCAATCACGAACACATACCGTTCATCCCCCGATCCGGTCAGGATCGCCTCCGTCGGCACGGACAGCGCGTCGGTGCGGCGGGCGGTATAAAACGTCACGGTGGCAAACGCGCCGATCGGCGGCGTGGCATCCGAAGGCAGCCCCACCGGGATGTCATACAGGTTGGTCTGGGCATTGGCGGCTGCGGGCAGTGTGCCGATTGTGCCCTGCATCATATCATCCGATAAAACCGAAATCACAACACCTGCCGTGTCACCCTCCTGCAGGTTGGTGAATACATCCTCCGCCACCGAAGCGGAAACCTCCACTTTGCCGTCCTCCGCAATGATGACACCGGGCTGCGCGGACGAGGCCATGCCCCCGCGCACCACGTTAACCGCTGTCACCGTGCCCGCACAAGGCGCTTTGACCGTGCCGAGTGCTGCCTGTGTGGTGATCTGATCCATCGAAGCCTGAATCTGCGACAGCGACGCGGACTGCTGCGCCTGCGCCTGCGTCACCCCGGCCTGTGCCTGCCGCAGCGCCCCCTGCGCCTGCTCCAGTGCCTGCTCGGCACGCGTGACATCCTGTTCAGCGGCCGCGCCAACCTCCAGCAACGCCTTCGCATTATCCAGCGCCAGCTGCGCCTGATCGACGCCCAGCTGCGCCTGCTCCACACCGACCTGAGCGGAGGCGATGGTCCCGTCAGTCGCGGCCTTGGTCGCGCTGTACGATTGCTGCAGTGCGCCCAGCGTCGAGGTGACGGTCGAGGTATCGACCGTAAACAGCACCTGTCCCTTGGTGACCTTATCGCCTTCCTCGACGGACAGCGTCAATACCTGCCCCGCCAGCAGCGGAAAAACCTGCACCTCGTTGACCGCCACCACCTTGCCCGTGACCGAATACTCCGCGTCCATCGGGCCGGATGCGACCGTCATCACTTCCACCGCGGTGCCGGTGGGGACTTGCTCCACCGTTTCCTGCTCCTTGGAGCAGCCCGCGCCCAGCAGCAGCGCTGCCGCCATCACACCAGCTAAAATACGTTTGCTTTTCATCTGTGTCCTCCGTTGCCCGTGTTCCCGATTGCCGTCATGCCGCACTGCTCGCCATATAGCCCCGTGTCGCCCACTGATACGTATTATATGCGGTGAACAGGTCCTGTTTGGCCGTAGCAACCGCATCCTGCTTGGCAGCCAGATCGTCCTGCGCCGTCAGGTAATCGAGCTTCGAGATCATGCCGCTCTCATATTGCAGCGCATCCACCTGAAAATTCCGCTCCTCCGCCGCATAGGCGTCCTGCGCTTCCGCCAGCAGCCGCTGCTTTTCCTGCACATCGGTATACAGCTTATGAAACGCACTGGTGACATTTTCCTTTTCGGCTGCCAGATCGAGCTTTGCCGCTTCATAGTAGTCCACCGTTGCGGTCACGTTGTCCTCATAGTCGTTAGAGGCCTTGCGCATGGCATCCTGCTTGACCCACACTGAATAGCTGTTCTTGAGCGCCAGCGCCAGATCTTCATCATACTGCATCTCGCGCAGCTGCGCGTCCGACACACCCGGCGCACTGGTGATCCGCATCCTGCTGTCCGCATCTCCGCCGCACAGCATCGCCAGTTGGTTTTGCGCCTGCTCCCGCTGCACTTCCATCGTCTCCTGCTGGGAGACCAGCGACGCCCGGCTTTGCCGGAGGTTATCCAGAGTCAGCTGGGACGCCATGCCGATCTCCACCTGCTTTTCCACCGCTGCGATATTGCGGTCGAGCGCAGCCAGATTGCGGTCGAGCGTCTGCATCCCCTGTTCCAATGTCACCAGCCCCAAATAAACGCTCTGGGCGGCGACCGTCAGGCTTTGTGTAACGTTTTCCACCTGCTTCTCCATCGAAGCATGTTGGTCATCCAGCTGCTGCTGCGCGGCCTCCTTAGCGTCTTCCACTGCCTCCACTGCGCTTTGCGCAGCACCGAACGCACTCTGTGCAGCCTTGATTGCGGCCTCAGCTGCGGCCTTTTCCTCATCTGTCGTGGCTTGTTCCAATTTCTGCTGCGCCTTGGCCAATTCGTCCCGTGCCTGACTGACCTGCATGTCGGCGGACAATTCCTGTCCAGCGAACTGGCCGTTGATGTCCGTATTACCCAGACCGGCCAGCTGGCGTTTCAATACCCGTATGGTTGGGTTGCCCTCTGCCACCCGTGTTTCCAGCCCGTGAAAGCCGACCGGCTCCGCATCCTCCGGGTGCAAAACCGCATTGTCCAACGCACCCTGCACCAGATCGGCCGTCACTGCCGCGCCCAGTCCCGCAAGGCCGGGCGCACTGACCGCCCCGGCCGGAACCGCGGTCAGCACGCACAGCACACCGGCGACCAGCGCGCCCATCCGTATCCGTTTCATCTGCTTTATCATCGTCTCCTTCCGGTTCTCAAAGCAATTCACGCGTGATGATGCTGGTGTGGATATATTCGATCTCCTGCCGCGGCAGTTCCCCTGTCCGCAGGGTATGGGCCAGCACCTCGATCGCTCGCGTGGTCTGCGCGGAAAAGTCCTGATCAATGATAAAATCCAGCCGTCCCTGCTCCAAATACTGCCGCGCGTGCGGCGTCAGGTCGTGGCAGACGACATGCACGCGGCGTGTCGGTTTGGCGCGGTCGAGCGCGTCCATACAGCCGCGCACGGATTCATTGGCCATATAAATGCCGCGCAGGCGCGGGTTCTGCCGCAGGTTCTGCAGCACCCCGTCATAGGTCAGCTCATACTGTTCGACGCTTTCGATCACATGTGCATTCACGTTGTTGCCGAAAATTTCGTGAATGCGGTCGAGGAAGCCACGCACGCGCAGCCCGTGGGCGGTAAACTCCCGGTTTCCCGTCACCACCAGCACCTCCGCACCCGATATGTACGGCGCAAGCAGTCCCGCGGCCACCCGTCCGGACTTGACCATATCCTGCCCAATGTGGTACAGGCGGCGGCTCTGCCGCACATCCGAGTCGCAGGTGATCACCTGAATGCCCGCTGTCACCAGCCGGTCAATCTCCTCGCTCATGGCAAGCGTATCCGGCGCGGTCAGGATGAGCCCGTCGATCCCGCGCGCCTCCAGCCGTTCGATCGCTTCAAAATAGGACCGGTGCGAACGGTTTTTCAGTTCCTCCACCAATACGTTTACGTCATTCAAGCCACGGTTATGCACCGCCACGCGGATGCCTTCCCGCATCCGGCGGATGAAAAACGCATCCCAGCTCGGCAGGATCACACCGATCCGGTATGCACCACGCCCGACCCGTGCCGCCTGCCGCTGCGCCGGCGTCTTATAGCCATATTCGTTGATCATTTTCTGTACGCGCTCGCGCACCTCGGGTGCAACATTCGGGCGCCTGTTGACCACCCGGTCCACCGTGCCGCGCGATACCCCGCATTGCTCTGCAATCCACTGTGCAGTTACTTTCATCTGCCGATTCCCCTTTACCTGTGCTGTTGCAGCGGCATCCTGCAATATATAGCCATTTTATCACAGTACTCTACATGGCACAAGCAATTCTGTGCATTTTGCACGTTTTCCCTGCCGTTGTCCATTCCCCGTGCATTTTCCATTTCCGCACAATGCACAGCCTTTTTGCACGCCCAGCGGCGGTTTTGCGCCGCCATTTTTCACCAATCCCGCTTTTTAAAATTGGGCGGTGCGCCGAAATTCCGGTTGCGCTCTTGATGCGCTTCCCCAAGTGGTCTATAATAAAGTCACCTTATAAAAAAGGAGAGATTTGAAATGGGCATTTTGAAAATCGGCGTAGTCGGCTGCGGCCGTATCGGCAAGCTGCACATCAATAACCTGATCAACAGCGTACCGGGCGTGCAGGTCGTAGCTGCGGCAGATCCGATGCTGGATAAGTCTGGCGTACGTGAGTGGCTGGCAGAGCGCAAGATCACCAACGTTTCCACCGACTTTATGGACGTTGTCAACAACCCCGAGGTTGACGTGGTATTCGTTTGCTCGTCCACCGATACGCACTGCGACGTTTCCATGGCGGCTGTCAACGCCGGCAAGCACGTCTTCTGCGAGAAGCCGATCGACTATGATATCGACAAGATCAAGAAGCTGCTCGCACTGGTAGAAGAGAAGGGCGTAAAGTTCCAGGTTGGCTTCAACCGCCGCTTCGACCACAACCACAAGGCCGTTGCTGACGCTGTCAAGGACGGCACGATCGGCGATCCGCATATCGTTATCGTTTCTTCCCGTGACCCGGAGCCGCCCCCGGCATCCTATGTTGCGGTTTCCGGCGGTATCTTCTACGACATGATGATCCACGACTTCGACATGGTGCGCTACGTCACCGGTTCCGAAGCAGTTGAGATCTCCGCTGTCGGTTCCTGCCTCGTCAACCCGAACCTGCAGGAAGAGTCCGGTATCCCGGACGTTGACACCGCTGTTGTCACCATGAAGATGGCCAACGGCTGCATCGCGGTCATCAACAACTCCCGTCAGGCAGTTTACGGCTACGACCAGCGCGTTGAGGCGTTTGGCTCCAAGGGCATGGCTTCCGATGCCAACGACCTGCTGAACACCACGACCGTTATGACCAAGGACGGCGCCCGTTCCGAGAAGCCGCTGTGGTTCTTCCTCGAGC
>CALWEB010000130.1 GCA_944376955.1 uncultured Agathobaculum sp.
GACAGTGATGCGACACGACGCAAAAGAGAATGCGAGTGTGCTGGAACTGGTAGACAGGCACGTTTGAGGGGCGTGTGTCAATCGACGTACGGGTTCAAGTCCCGTCACTCGCACCACCTTCAAACAATTAAAATCAAATATGCGGATGTGGCGGAATGGCAGACGCGCTAGCTTCAGGTGCTAGTGTTCGCAAGGACGTGGGGGTTCAAGTCCCCCCATCCGCACCAAGGAAAAAGACGTGCTGAATCAGCACGTCTTTTTCCTTCCCCCTATCCTAATCATCTCATATGCACAAAAGGAGCGGCAGCGCTGATCAGCGCCGCCGCTCCTCTTCCATTTTCACCGGAATTTCATCAGTACAATCGTTTTACTCGTCATCCTGCAAAGCATCAAAACCCTCTGCGCCTGTGCGCACCTTGATGACGTTCTCCACATCGTAAATAAAGATCTTGCCATCACCAATGTGACCGGTATACAGTACCTTTTTCACCGTTTCCACCACGGTTTCCACCGGAACCTTGGATACGACAACCTCCATCTTAATCTTGGGCAGCAGCGTCATATCCACTTCTGCGCCGCGGTAATACTCCGCTGCGCCCTTCTGGATACCGCAGCCGATGACGTTGGTCACCGTCATGCCGGATACGCCAATCGCGCCCAGCGCGTCTTTCAGTACTTCAAACTTGGACTGCTTCGTGACAATAACAACCTTGGTCAGCTTGTGGTCGCCGCCCTCGGTGGTCACCTTGGTGACCGGCACAGCCTTCTCCACCGCAACCGGAATGGTATCCAGCATGGAGGCTGCCTTTTCCGCCGCCTTGGTTCCCAGCACGTTCGGTACGACCGGCATAAAATCTGCATATGCCGAGGACAGGCCATGCTCAGGCTTGTCGAGGCCCATGATTTCCTCTGCTTCAGAGACGCGCAGGCCAATGGTGTGCTTAATGATCTGGAATACAATCGTCATGGTAACCGCAACCCATGCAATCACCGCAACCATGCCGAGCGCCTAAATCGCCAGCGCATGTACGCCGCCGCCGTAGAACAGGCCGACCGGCGCCACTTCCGTGCTGCCATAAGCGTAATAACCGAACAGACCGACCATCAGCGTGCCGGTCGCGCCGCACAGACCGTGTACGCCAACCGCACCAACCGGATCGTCTACTTTGAGCTTCTGATCGACAAACTCAATGCCGAATACTACCACAAAACCTGCAATGATACCGATGATCGCTGCACCGAAAGGTGTTACCGTGTCGCAGCCTGCGGTGATAGCAACCAGACCAGCCAGAGAACCGTTGAGCGTCATGGACACATCCGGCTTCTTATAGCGGATCCAAGTGATGCACATAACGGTAACAGTGGCTACGGCCGCCGCCATATTCGTGGTGACAAAGACGCGAGCCGCAACCTCTGCCCCTTCGCCGGACAGGGCAACCGTCGAGCCGCCATTAAAACCGAACCAGCAGAACCACAGGATGAATACACCGAGTGCGCCCAGCGTCAACGAATGGCCGGGAATCGCGCGGGCCTTACCATCCTTTGTATACTTGCCGATGCGGGGCCCGAGAATGGCCGCGCCGATAAACGCTGCCACGCCGCCAACCATATGCACTGCCGTGGAACCGGCAAAATCATGGAAGCCAAGCTCGCTCAGCCAGCCGCCACCCCAGATCCAGTGGCCGGAGATCGGATAGATCACAGCCGAAATGACCATGGAGTAAATGCAGTAAGCGGAAAACTTGGTGCGCTCTGCCATTGAACCGGAAACAATCGTCGCCGCCGTTGCGCAGAACACGGTCTGGAAGATCAGCGTCGTCCAGTCATATCCTTCGCCCACGACGCCATCGGCCAGAAAATCAAAGCCGCCGAAAAAGCCGTTCATGGAACCGAACATGATGCCAAAGCCGACCAGCCAGAAAATCGGCGTGCCGAGGCTGAAGTCCATCAGATTCTTCATGATGATATTACCGGCGTTTTTCGCCCGGGTAAAGCCGGTTTCGACCATCGCAAAGCCCGCCTGCATGAAAAAGACGAGCGCAGCGGCAACCAAAGTCCAGCCGACGTCCATCGAAGTCGCAAGTGCATTAAAATCCATTGATAAACCCCCCTAAAAATTAAAATGGCGTGTATCCCCTGCCGCCCTTTCGGGCAAACAGGAAACACACGCCATTGTGTACGAAGACCAATCTGTTTTGATAAAAACCGCGATATATGTGTGATAATTATACTTTAGGCACTGAAAAGTTTCATTCACCTTAACTTTTCGCAGCCTCATGTCCCGTCTGAACCATCCGGCTCAGCAGAACCTGCCGTTTTCAGCGGTTGCTGCAAACGAAATCTTAAACATAAAAGAGGATATCCGAATAGGTCGGGAACGGCCAATACTTCTTGCCCACCAGCATTTCCAGCTGATCAGCCGGTGCACGAACCGCATCCATTGCGGGCAGGATCGTATCATGGTAGTAGTTGGCGACCGTCTCCGCATCCGCAGCGGGCGCCTGCTCCACCGCATCGTCGAGCGCACGGCACTTGGTGTACAGCTCCTCCGTCAGCGCGGATACGCGGCCCAGCAGGTCGGCTTCCATGCCGCCTGCAACGCCTGCTTCCTTCTTATTCTTGACCGTCTTGGCCAGATCGCTCTGGTAAGCCACGCAAGCCGGCAGGATCTCCTCACGCACCATGTCACTCATGGTCAGCGCTTCGATGTGCAAGGTCTTGTAGTATTCCTCCAGCAGCGCCTCTTCACGAGACTCCATTTCCACGCGGCTGTAAACACCGTGACGGGCGAACAGCTCAACGTTGGCCTCATCCGTGTAATGCGGCAGTGCATCGGCCGTGGACTTGAGGTTATGCAGGCCGCGTGCCTCCGCCTCGGCAACCCAGGAATCATCATAGCCGTTGCCGTTGAAAATGATGCGCTTGTGCGCCTTGATCTCGCGCTTGATGAGCGCAACCAGCGCGGACTGGAAGTCATCCGCCTTCTCCAGCTCATCCGCAAACAGGCGCAGTTCCTCTGCAACCGCCGTATTGATCATGATGTTCGGGCAAGCGATATTGATCGCAGAACCCAGCATACGGAACTCAAACTTGTTGCCGGTAAACGCAAACGGAGAAGTACGGTTGCGATCGGTGGTGTCCTTCGGGATATCCGGCAGAACAGAAACGCCCAGATCCATCTTGGTCTTGGCCATGTCGGTATAATCCTCACCGGATTCAATGGCGTCCAGAATTGCCTGCAATTCGTCGCCAATGAACATGGAAACGATGGCCGGAGGCGCTTCGTTTGCACCCAGACGATGGTCATTGCCTGCGGATGCTACCGAAATGCGGAGCAGATCCTGATATTCATCCACTGCTTTGATAACCGCAGTCAGGAACAGCAGGAACTGCGCGTTCTCGCTCGGGGTCTTGCCCGGCTCGAGCAGATTTTCGCCCTCGTCGGTCGAGATCGACCAGTTATTGTGCTTGCCGGAACCGTTAACGCCGTCAAACGGCTTCTCATGCAGCAGACAAATGAAGCCATGCTTCTGTGCCACGCGCTTCATGACCTCCATGGTCAGCTGGTTGTGGTCGGTGGCGATATTGGTAGTGGTGAACACCGGCGCCATCTCGTGCTGCGCAGGCGCTACCTCGTTGTGCTTGGTCTTGGCAAAGATGCCGAGCTTCCACAGCTCTTCGTCCAACTCCTGCATGAACGCAGCAACACGCGGACGGATGGAACCGAAGTAGTGGTCTTCCATCTCCTGCCCCTTGGGCGGCTTTGCGCCGAACAGGGTGCGGCCGGTGAAGATCAGGTCCTTGCGCTGTGCGTAATCCTTCTTGTCGATCAGGAAATAATCCTGCTCAGGGCCGACGGTGGTCGAGACACGGCGGACATTTTTGCCGAACAATTTCAGCACACGGCAGGCCTGCGTGCTGATCGCTTCCATCGAGCGCAGCAGCGGGGTCTTTTTGTCCAGGATTTCGCCGGTGTAAGAGCAGAACGCGGTCGGGATGTAGAGCGAACCGTCCTTGACGAACGCATAGCTGGTCGGGTCCCATGCGGTGTAGCCACGTGCCTCAAAGGTGGCACGCAGGCCGCCGGACGGGAACGAGGAAGCATCCGGCTCGCCCTTGATCAGTTCCTTGCCGGAAAACTCCATCATAACGCTGCCATCATCCGTGGGCGAAATAAAGGAATCGTGCTTTTCCGCCGTTACGCCGGTCATCGGCTGGAACCAGTGGGTATAATGGGTCGCACCCTTGGAAACCGCCCAGTCCTTCATTGCAGTGGCGACAACCGCCGCTACATCTGCGTCAATCGCCGTGCCTTCCCTCATGGTCTTTTTCAGCTTTCGATAAACGTCCTTGGGCAGACGTTCCTTCATCACGGTCTCGTTAAAGACCATGCTGCCGAACAGCTCCGGAACATTCTTTGCTGTGTTCATGAATGGTTCGCTCCTTTATATATGAATTTGTTTACCCAACGAATGGAATATAACAAAACAGGCGCTGCGGGTCGTGTTCCCACAGCGCCTTTGCTGTTAACACCTTGCATTATAGCCATCAAACCTTTTTTTGTCAAGGTCTCCCGGCGTTTTTTTCGCCGGAATGGACGATTTGATGCAACCTTCTGAAAACCTGCCGAAAAAACATCTCTTTTTCTATGCAATTTGTGAAAACTTGAATTTTTCCAACCTTTTACTGCTTGACGCTGCTACCCGCGTGTAATAGAATAAGTAAAAGGACAAAGGCGTCCACCAGAGCCGAGGATTGAAATGGGATCCCCGGCTCTGGTGGGCGTCTTTTTTTGCACCAACCATCCTATTTCTTTCCCCGACCGGCGCGTTTTCACTGGAAAAACGCGCCGGTGGGCTGGGCGGTACAGCGACCATCGCCCCCAACATCGCATAGCAAGAATGTGTATATATGAGGAGGAAGCACCATGTTACAAAAGGAAGGTAAAATCCGCATCCCGGCAGGCTGCGCGATCTCTGGCATCTTCCATAAGGACGGTACGCGGGAGAACGGCGCACGCATCATTGACTCGATCCGCACAATGCACGACCGCTCCAACGGGCTGGGCGGCGGCTTTGCCGGCTACGGCATTTACCCCGAGTACGCAGATTTCTATGCGTTCCATGTATTCTATGATACGCAGAGCGCCAAGGACGAATGCGAAAAGGAACTGGAACGGCATTTTGATATCGTCAACCTCTCCAAGATTCCAACGCGCCGCCATCCCCGCATCACCGACGAACCGATGATCTGGCGCTACTTTGTCACCCCGTTGCACACCAAACTGGCAGCTAGCCAGCTGGACGAGCGTGAATTTGTCGCCCGCTTTGTCATCCGCATCAACCATACGCTGGATGGCGCTTACATTTTCTCCTCCGGCAAGAACATGGGCGTATTCAAAGCCTCCGGCTTCCCGGAAGATGTCGGTGAGTACTACCGGCTGGAGGAATACGAAGCCTACTCGTGGACCTGCCACGGCCGCTACCCGACCAACACCCCCGGGTGGTGGGGCGGCGCGCATCCGTTCGCGCTGCTGGACACCACAGTGGTACATAACGGCGAGATTTCCTCTTATGACGCAAACCGCCGC